>NZ_AGVX02000142.1 GCF_000239155.1 Actinoalloteichus spitiensis RMV-1378 | reverse complement strand
CACCCGGTCGGCCGCTGTCTCGTCGAGCAACCAGCGGGTGGCGACCCGGCCGACGGCACCCGCCGCCGGGACCGACTCCGGGTCGGCGCCCCGCAGCGCCGCTCCGACCGGCTCCGCCTTCGCGGCACCGGTGGTCAGCAACCACACCTCGGCGGCCTCCCGGATGGCGGGCAGGGTCAGCGAGATCCTGGTCGGCGGGGGTTTCGGGCAGTCCCGGACCGCGACCACGGTCCGCTCCGCCTCCCGCACGGCGGGGGTCTGCGGGAACAGCGAGGCGGTGTGCCCCTCCTCCCCGACCCCCAACAGGCAGACATCGAAGCGCGGTACTCCGGCCGTCCCGCCCTGTTCCACCGAACGCTGGGCGAGCAGCCGGGCGTACGCGGCGGCCGCGGCCTCCGGGTCGTCCCCGAACTCGCCGTCCGAGGGCGCCATCACGTGCACCCGGGCCGGGTCCACCGGAACGTGGTCGAGGAACGCCGTCCGGGCCAGTGTCTCGTTCCGCTCCGGGTCACCCGAAGGCAGGAAGCGCTCGTCGCCCCAGTAGAAGTCGACCAGCGACCAGTCCACGGCGTCCCGGGCCGGTGCGTCCCGCAACCGCTCCAGGACGGCGCCCCCGGTCCGGCCACCCGTGAGCACCACCGACGCGAAGCCCTTCGCGGCCTGGGCGTCCACCAGCGCCGTGAGCAGCCGTGCCGCCACGGCCGGAGCGAGCACGTCCGGGGTGCGGTGCACCACCACCCGGGGAGCGGTGGGGTTCCCGTCGGTGGAGCTCATCCGCTCTCAGTCCCTTCGGTCGTGGGTGGGGTGTCCTGGTGGTTTCGGGGTAACGAGGACTCCCCCCGGGCGGACCTGCCCACGCTTCCCCGGCGGGCGGGCTTGGGGGCGGCGGAACGCCGTCCCCCGGTCCGCTTCGCCGCGCCCGTGGTCGAACCGGTCGCACCGCCGGTCCTGCGGGTACCGCGCTTGGACGTGCCGTTCCGAGCGCCCGTGCCCTCCGAGGAGGCTGGCTCCAAGCGGGTGGACTTCGCCGTGCCGGCGCTCCTGCCCCCCGCGCCGGGCTCGGCGGCCCGCGCGGTGGACTTCGCCGACGTAGCCGTGCGGCGGCTGGTCGACCGCGCCGCCGGGCTGGACTTCGCCGTGGTCACCGAGCCGCGGGCAGCCACGACCTTCGGCAACGCCTCCAGGGTGTCCTCGTACACCTCGTCGGGGTCCAGCCTGCGCAGCTCCTCGATGAGGCAGTCCCGCACCGACCTGCGCGGGAGCGCGATCGTCCGGTCGGGCTGCCCCGGCTGGGTCAACGTCGCCACCTGGCCGTCCGGGCGGACCAGCTCGATGAGTCCCGAACGCCGCTCCAACACCACCGACACGATGCCCTGTCCGCTGGAGGTGCGGACCCGGCGCACCGAGATGTCCAGGCAGGACGCGAGCCAGCCGGCGAGCAGTTGGGTGGAGGGGGAGTCGGCGTTGCCCGTCACCGTGGCCCGGGTCACGGGCTCGTGCGGCGGCAGGTCGAGGGCGGCGGCCAGGTAGGCACGCCAGGAGGTCAGCCGGGTCCACGCCAGGTCGGTGTCGCCGCCCCGGTAGGAGGACCGCCGCTGCTCCAGCGACCGGACGGGGTTGCGCTCGGACTTGGCATCGGTGATGCGCCGGTGGGCGAGCTTGCCGATCGGGTCCTCGGCCGGCACCTTCGGTGCCTCCAGGGGCCACCACGCCACCACGGGCGCGTCCGGCAGCAGCAGGGGCACCAGGCAACTGGCGCCCTCGTCGGCCAACGGCCCGTACATGCGGAGCACGACGACCTCACTGGCCCCGGCGTCGCCCCCGACGCGGATCTGCGCGTCGAGGCGGGCGGCCGCCTTGCGGGCACCACGGGCGAGCACGATGACCCGGCAGGGGTGTTCGCGGCTGGCGTCGTTGGCGGCCTCGATGGCCTGTTCGGCCTGGCTGCCGTCGTCGGTGATGATCGCCAGGGTGAGGACCCGGCCGAGGGCGACGGCGCCACCGGTCTCCCGGATCTCCACCAGCTTCTTGTTGACCTGGGAGGTCGTGGTCGAGGGCAGGTCGATGATCACGGGCGCCTCCAGTGACGTCCGGTGCGGGCCATCATCCGGTCGGCCGACTCCGGTCCCCAGCTCCCGGCCCGGTAGGGCTCGGGGCCACCTTCCTTCTCCCAGTACCGCAGGACGGGGTCGAGGATCTGCCAGGACAGCTCGACCTCCTCGTTGACCGGGAACAGCGACGGTTCGCCGAGCAGCACGTCCAGCAGCAGCCGTTCGTAGGCCTCCGGCGAGTCCTCGGTGAAGGCGTGGCCGTAACCGAAGTCCATCGTGACGTCGCGGATCTGCATCGAGGTGCCCGGCACCTTCGACCCGAACCGCATCGTCACCCCCTCATCCGGCTGCACCCGGATGACCAGTGCGTTCTCCCCGAGCTCGTCGGTGGACGTCGAGTCGAAGGGCAGGTGCGGGGCCCGTTTGAACACGATGGCGATCTCGGTGACCCGTCGGCCCAACCGTTTGCCGGTGCGCAGGTAGAACGGCACGCCGGCCCAACGGCGGGTGTTGACCTGCATGGTCATCGCCGCGTAGGTCTCGGTGGTGGAGTCGCTGGCGAAACCGCCCTCCTCCAGCAGCCCGGGGACGAGCTGCCCGCCCTGCCACCCGCCGGTGTACTGGCCGCGGGCGGTGGTCTCCGAGAACGGTTCCCACGGCTTGGTGGCCGCGAGCACCTTGATCTTCTCGGTGCGCAGCGCGCGGGGGTGGAAGGAGACCGGCTCCTCCATCGCGGTCAACGCCAGCAGCTGGAGCAGGTGGTTCTGGATGACGTCCCGCGCCGCGCCGATGCCGTCGTAGTAGCCCGCTCGACCCCCCAGGCCGATGTCCTCGGCCATGGTGATCTGCACGTGGTCCACGTAGTGCGCGTTCCACAGCGGTTCGAACAGCTGGTTGGCGAAGCGCAACGCCAGGATGTTCTGCACCGTCTCCTTGCCGAGGTAGTGGTCGATGCGGAACACCGACTCCTCGGGGAAGACCTCGTTGACGATCTTGTTCAGCTCCTGGGCGCTCTCCAGGTCGTGGCCGAACGGCTTCTCGATCACGACCCGGCGCCACTGCTCCGGGTTCTGCGCGGAGAGACCAGAGCGGGCCAGTTGCCGGCACACCGTCGGGAACGCGCTCGGCGGAACCGACAGGTAGAAGGCGTGATTGCCGCCGGTCCCCCGGACCCGGTCCAGGTCGGCGACCGTCGTGACGAGGTCGTCGAAGGCCTGGTCGTCGTCGAAGCTGCCCGAGACGAACCGCAGCCCCTCCGACAGCTGCCGCCAGACCTCCTCCCGGAACGGGGTGCGGGAGTGCTCCCGCACCGCCTCGTACACCACCTTGCTGAAGTCCTGGTCCGCCCAGTCCCGCCGGGCGAACCCGGTGAGCGCGAAGCCCGGGGGCAGCAGTTTGCGGTTGGCCAGGTCGTAGATGGCGGGCATCAGCTTCTTGCGGGAGAGGTCGCCGGTGACCCCGAAGATCACCAGCCCGCTGGGGCCAGCGATCCTCGGCAGACGCTTGTCCCGGTCGTCCCGCAGTGGGTTGCGCCAGTGTCTGCTGGTCACGGAGTCGTCTCCTGGATCGCTGCGACGAGTTGGGCCAGGCCGGCGGCGCGGTCGGTGAGGTGCACCCGGAGCACCGGCCTCCCGTGGTCGGCCAGCACCTGGCCGTCCCCGAGCGCCTGCGCCAGCTGGAGCGTGCCGAGGGTGTACGGCCGGCCGGGAACGTCGAGGTCCTGCTCGTTGTCCCCGGTGAGCTGGAGGAACACCCCGTTCTGGTGGCCACCCTTGTGGTACTGCCCTGTGGAGTGCAGGAACCGGGGGCCCCACCCGAACGTCGTCTGCGCGCCCGACCTGCGGGCCAGCTCCGGGCGGAGGACCGCAGCCGAGGCGTCCTGCTCCCGGTCGAGGTAGGCCTGCACGGCCAGGTAACCCGACGTGGGTGTCTCGGCCAGCAGCGACCTCACCACCGCCGACAGCGACCCGGTGTCGGCCGGCCGCCACTGACCGGTGGCGTACACCTCCACCGCTCCGTCCCGGAGCAGCGGTTCCGCGGCGGACGCCGCCCGCTCCGGGGTGTCGAGCAGCGCCCGGGCCGCCTTCTTGGCCGCCTCCACGTCCGGCTGGTCGAACGGGTTGATCCCCAGCAGCCGACCGACGAACGCGGTGGCGAACTCCCACAGCAGCAGGGAGCCACCCAGCGTGCCGGACACGGTGATCCCCGCGTTCTCCACCGGGTCGCCCAACACGACGGTGGTGGCGTCGTCACCGGCGTCGACGAAACCCGGCGCCGAGGTGTTCTCCACGGCCACCGGGAGCAGGCCGGTGCCCTCCTTGCCCGTGGACTCGGCGATGAGCTGCTCCGCCCAGTCGGCGAACCCGGGGAACCCGGAGCCGTTGTCGGCGAAGACGACCTTCTCGGCACCCTCCGAGTGCGCCACACCCAGCGCCGCGGCCAGCCGCAGCGCCGGGTTCTCCGGGGAGTCGGCCCCCAGCGCCGGTGCCGCCGAGGCGGCCTCGGCCAACAGGGCGGCGATGTCGGCCCCGGCCAGGCCGGCCGGGACGAGCCCGAAGGCGGTCAGCGCCGAGTAGCGCCCTCCGACGTTGGGATCGGCGAGGAACACCCGCCGGTAGCCGTTCTCCCGGGCGATCGACTCCAGCGGGGACCCGGGGTCGGTGACCACCACGATCCGGCTGGCCGGGTCGATGTCGTTCGCCCGGAACGCGGCCTCGAAGATCCGCCGGTGGCTGTCGGTCTCCACCGTGGAACCGGACTTGGAGGACACCACCAGGACGGTCCTGGACAGGTCGCCCGACAGGGCCTCGGCGACCTGGGCCGGGTCTGTGGTGTCCAACACCACCAGGGGCACCCCGGCGGCGGCGGTGATGACCTCCGGGGCGAGGGAGGAACCGCCCATCCCGGCCAGCACCACCCGGTCGACGCCCTCGGCGTGGAACTCGCCCCGGACCGCCTCGATCTCCCCGACCACGGGACGGGAGCTGCGGTGCAGCCCCGTCCAGGCCAGCCGGATCGACGCCTCCGGTTCGGCTTCCGGCCCCCACAGCGTCGCGTCCTGGTCGGCGAGGCGGGACGCCACCCGCTCGCCGGCCAGCCGTTCGGCGACGGCGGCGGCCTCGGCCGCCCGTGACGCGTCGTTGATCTCGACCGCCACTCCCGGCCCGTCACCGGCTGCCGTTGCTCCCGTCATGCGCTCCCCCCGGACTCGGTGGCTGCCCTCAGCTGTTCGGTGACACTGTCCAGCAGTTCGGTCCAGGACTTCTCGAACTTGTCGACACCCTCGGTCTCCAGCACGACGTAGACGTCGTCCACGTCGACCCCCACCTCGGAGAGGCGCTCGAAGACGCCCTTCGCGTCCTCGGCCGTGCCCCGGACCCGGTCGCCCTCCACCGTGCCGTGGTCGGCGACGGCCAGCAGCGTCTTCTCCGGCATCGTGTTGACCACGTTGGCGGTGACGAGCTCGTCGACGTAGAGGGTGTCCGGGTAGTCGGGGTTCTTGACCCCGGTCGACGCCCACAGCGGCCGCTGCGGGCGGGCACCGGCCTCGGCGAGCGCCTTCCACCGCTGCGAGGAGAAGACCTCCTCGAAGGCGGCGTAGGCGAGCCGGGCGTTGGCCAGGGCTGCCTTGCCGCGCAGGGCGGCGGCCTCCCCGGTCCCCAGGGCCTCCAGCCGCTTGTCCACCTCGGTGTCGACGCGGGACACGAAGAACGAGGCCACCGACTCGATGGTGGCCAACTCGTGCCCGGCCTGCTTCGCCTGCTCGAGACCGGTGAGGAACGCCTCCATCACGTCCCGGTAGCGCTCCACGGAGAAGATCAACGTCACGTTCACGCTGATCCCCTCGGAGAGGGCCTTGGTGATGGCGGGAAGGCCCTCCAGGGTGGCCGGGATCTTGACGAACAGGTTCGGCCGGTCGACGGTCTTCCAGAGCTCCCTGGCCTCGGCGATGGTGGCCTCGGTGTCGTGGGCGAGCCGGGGGTCCACCTCGATCGAGACCCGGCCGTCCACGGTTCCGGTCGCCTCGTAGGTCTCCCGGAACACGTCGCAGGCGTTGCGGACGTCAGTGGTCGTGATCTCCCTGACCGCCTGCTCCACACTGGCGCCCCGCGCCGCCAGCTCCCTGACCTGCGGGTCGTAGGAGCTGCTGTCGGCGAGGGCACCCGCGAAGATCGTCGGGTTGGTGGTGACGCCCACCAGCCGGTAGTCGCGGATGTAGTCGGCGAGCTGGCCGGAGCTGATGCGGTCCCTGGACAGGTCGTCCAGCCACACCGACACGCCGGCGTCGGACAGTGCCGCGAGACGCTCGTTGCTGCTCACTTGGTTCCCTCCACTCGCGCGATGCTGGTGCGGGCGGCGTCCACGACGGCCTCCGGGGTGAAACCGAACTCCCGGAAGAGGGTCTTGTAGTCGGCGGACGCGCCGAAGTGTTCGATGGAGACGATCTGGCCGGCGTCGCCAACGAAGCGGTGCCAGGGCTGGGCGATGCCCGCCTCCACGGCGACCCGGGCCCGGACCGACGGCGGCAGGACCTGGTCGCGGTAGCTCTGGTCCTGGGCGTCGAACCACTCGACGCACGGCATGGACACCACCCGGGTCCCCACGCCCTCGGCTTCCAGGACCTGCCGGGCCTCCAGGGCCAGGGTGACCTCGGAACCGGTCGCGATGATGACGACCTGCGGGGTCCCGCTGCCCGCCTCGGCGAGCACGTAGCCACCTCGGGCCACGCCCTCGGCGGAGGTGCCCTCGTGCACGGGCAGGTTCTGCCGGGTCAGGGCCAGGCCGACGGGGCCCTCGTCCCACTCCAGGGTGGCCCGCCACGCGGCGGCCGTCTCGTTCGCGTCGGCGGGGCGCACCACGGACAACCCGGGGATGGCCCGCAGCGAGGCGAGCTGTTCGATCGGCTGGTGGGTGGGGCCGTCCTCGCCGAGGCCAATCGAGTCGTGCGTCCACACGAAGGTGGAGCGGGCCTTCATCAGCGCGGCGAGCCGGACCGCCGGCCGCTGGTAGTCGCTGAAGATCAGGAAGGTGCCGCCGTAGGGCCTGGTGGGGCCGTGCAGCGCGATGCCGTTGAGGATCGAGGCCATCGCGTGCTCGCGGACACCGAAGTGCAGGGTCCGCCCGTAGGGCTGGGCGTTGAACTCGCGGGTGGAGATGCTGGCCGGACCGAAGGAGTCCACCCCGCTCATCGTGGTGTTGTTGCTCTCGGCGAGGTCGGCGGAGCCGCCCCACACCTCCGGGAGCACGTCGGCGAGGGCGTTGAGCACCTCACCGGAGGCCTTCCTGGTGGCCAGGCCCTTGGCGTCCGGCTCCCAGGTCGGGAGCTTGTCGGTCCAACCGTCGGGGAGCCTGCCGGCGGTCAGCCGGTCGAACAGCTCCTTGCGGTCGGGGTTGGCCTTGGCCCAGGCGTCGAAGGACTTCCGCCACTCGGCGTGGGCTGCCGCACCCCGTTCCACCGCGCGCCGCCCGTGGGCGAGCACCTCGTCCTCCACCTGGAAGCTCTTCGCCGGGTCGAAGCCGAGGATCTCCTTGGTCCTGGCGACCTCCTCCTCGCCCAGCGCGGCGCCGTGGGCCTTGCCGGTGTTGCGCTTGGTCGGCGCGGGGTGGCCGATGACGGTGCGCAGGACGATCAGCGTCGGGCGCTGCGTCTCCGCCTTCGCCTCGGCCAGCGCCGCCTCGATCGCCACCACGTCCTCGCCCCCGTCGACCCGGAGGACGTGCCAGCCGTAGGCCTCGTAGCGCTTGGCCGTGTCCTCGGACAACGCGATGTTCGTGTCGTCCTCGATCGAGATCTCGTTGGCGTCGTAGATCACCGTCAGGTTGCCCAGCTGCTGGTGACCGGCCAGTGAGGAGGCCTCGGCGGTGACGCCCTCCTCGATGTCGCCGTCCGAGGCGATCACGTAGATGTGGTGGTCGAACGGGCTCTCGCCGAGCGGGGCCTCCGGGTCGAACAGGCCACGTTCCCGGCGGGCGGCCATCGCCATGCCCACCGCGGAGGCCAGCCCCTGCCCGAGCGGGCCGGTGGTGATCTCCACTCCCGGGGAGTGCTTGTACTCCGGGTGACCCGGGGTCTTCGAACCCCACTGGCGGAGCTGGCGGATGTCCTCCAGTTCCAGGCCGTAGCCGGCCAGGAACAGCTGGAGGTAGAGGGTGAGGCTGCTGTGCCCGGCGGACAGGATGAAGCGGTCGCGTCCCGCCCAGTCCGCGTCGCTCGGGTCGTGGCGCATGACGCGCTGGAACAGCGTGTAGGCGACGGGCGCCAGGCTCATCGCCGTGCCGGGGTGGCCGTTGCCCTTGTGCTGGACCGCGTCGGCGGCGAGCACGCGGAGGGTGTCGACCGCGCGGGTGTCCAGCGCCGTCCAGTCGGCGGGCAGGTTCGGTGTGATCAGCTGGTTGAGGTCCTCAGTGACGGACACGGACAGTGCTCCCCATTTCCTTCGGTGCGGCCTGCCGGACGGCGCTCCGTTGCACCCTCGGGCCGGACGCGCTGTCGTCCCTGGTCCGGCCGCCAGCCTAATAGCGGCGTTTGATCTCGGTGATCTCGCAGCCCGTCGCGTCACGGGTGCCCGGGAGGCGGCCCACTCACACGTACCGTGGCGGTCACCCTCAGGGTGAAATCCCCTACCGGCGGTCACCGGAACGCTCCAGTTTACGCCCCACCTGCTGGTCCGGTTCCGTAGCGCGGCTAGCATTCCGGTGGCCCTGCTGTCCAGGGGTCTGACCCGAACTGACGAGGAGTCCCATGTCGCCGGGGAGCGCCGCACGGAGCGCGTCATGAGCACCGTTGCCACTCCTGTCGCACCCCGATCCCGATCGCTGCGTCAGGTCCTACGCGCCTATCTGTCGCTGATCAAGCCGCGGGTGGTGGAGCAGCTGCTCATCACCACGATCCCCGCGATGCTGCTCGCCCAACGGGGCGTGCCGTCGCTGTGGCTGGTCCTGTGCACCCTCGTGGGGGGCACGATGGCCGCCGGCAGCGCCAACGCGCTGAACTGCGTCATCGACGCCGACATCGACTCGGTGATGAAACGGACCAGCAAGCGTCCGCTGGTGCGGGACCAGATCTCCCGGACCCACGCGCTCGTCTTCGCGGTGTCCCTCGGCGTGGCCTCGTTCGTCGTGCTGTGGACGACGACCAACCTCCTGGCGGCGGTCTTCGCCGTGGCCACCATCCTGTTCTACGTCCTCGTCTACACCATGGTGCTGAAGCGGCGGACGGCCCAGAACATCATCTGGGGCGGGGCCGCCGGCTGCATGCCTGTGGTGATCGGCTGGTCGGCGGTGACCGGGGGCATCCACTGGCCGGCCCTGGTGATGTTCGGCGTCATCTTCTTCTGGACCCCGCCGCACACCTGGGCGTTGGCGATGAAGTACCGCGAGGACTACGAGCGGGCGGGCGTTCCGATGCTGCCGGTCGTGGCGGAGGCCAGCCACGTCTCCCGGCAGATCGTGATCTTCTCCTGGGTGATGGTGCTCTGGTCATTGCTGCTGGTGCCCGCCGCCAGCTGGATCTACCTGCTGCTCGCCGTCGTGGGCGGCGCCTGGTTCCTGATCGGTGCCCACCGGCTGCACTCCGGTGTGCTGCGGGGCGAGGAGGTGCGGCCGATGCGGCTGTTCCACCTGTCCAACAGCTACCTGATGGCGGTGTTCGTGGGCTTGGCCGTCGACTCCGTCGTCGGCTGGCAGGTCTTCGGCTGGCCGTTCTGATCCGACAAGGGCGCGTCCCGCGCCCGCCCGTCCCCGGGCGGGAACCTCGAGCACCTCGCAGGCCTCCTGGTGGAGCGGCACCACGTCGTGCCTACCGGAGCACGGTGGATCCGGGTGGGGAAGGCCCGCCTGCGGCGCCGCTCCCCGCCGCGGGCGAGGTCGAGGTCGGGGCCGGTGCCGTCGAGCCCCGCCAAACCGCCCCGGCGCACCGGGCCCCGCGCCGTCCCCGACCACAGCGGGGGTGAACCCGGTGTCGCCAGGGCCTGGCGCATCGCGTCCCCGCGGGGCGGTGGTCGACCGCCCCCGCGCACCCGTGGCCTGGGCCCGCCCGGCCCGGTGCGATCCGGGCACCGATCGACACCTACCGTGTCCGGCGGATGGTTCGTTGGGCAGAATGGTGCAACGCGACATGGGGGGAGCGGCGGTCCACGCGCGGGCTGCGCGTGCCAGCGACCCGCTGGCGGCGGTCCCGGTGGGAGGACCCCGGTCGGGTGCGGGGCACCTTCCGCGAGGCATCACGGCCACGTCTCCGCCACGCTCACAAGGAGAAGAGTTGCGCAACTCGTCACGGCACATCACCGGCGCTGTGCTCGGCGTCCTGCTGACACCGGCGCTCGGCTGGGGGCTCGGGTGGTCCTCGGGCGAACTGGTCCGGGCGTTCCGGGTCTTCGCCCTCGGCGCCGACCTGATCCTGCCCAGCCTCGTCATCGTCGCGATCGGCCTCGTGATCGCGGTGCTCGTGAGCGCGCGGGTCTCACCGGTCGCCGCGCTCGTCCCGGGCATCGCGTTCCTCGCCGCCGGGCTGCTCTTCATGGTCAGCACCGGCACCGCGACCCGGGTCATGGGGTGGTTGGGTTCGGTGTCACCGGCGTTGATCTCGCTGGCGTCCCTCGGGATGCTGTTGCTGTTGGGGACGGTCCTCATCGCTTCGGCGTGCATGCCAGGGCGGTGGCGCGAGCCCGGTGCGGCCGACCCGGCGACCAGTGGCGCCCTCGGCGGTCCCACCGGAGCCCCAGCCCCCTTCCCGCGTCCGGAGGACCGGTCGCCCTGGGGCACGACCTGAACGGCGGCCGGCACGCCGGTCCACCGGCTACCGGCCGCTCCTCCTGGGGATGATGGCGCCGTGCGGGTGGTCCACATCGCGAGGACCGTCGAAACGGCTGGACGGGGGACGCTGAGCTGACGATGATCGGACGGGTCCCGGACCGTGTCCGCCGTCGCACCCGCGTCGCGTGCACGGACCCGGCGTCGACCACGCCGCGGCGGTAGCCCGCCGACGAAGGAGAGCTCATGAGCGTCGAGGAGCCGCGCTGGTTCCACCGCTGGGAGGGGGAGCTGACGCCGCTCGACCACCTGCGCATCGCGGAGCTGCTGTCCGCCGCCTTCGTCAGCACCTCCCACCAGTTCCGCGACGCCCGGAGTTGGGCCGGCGCCCGACCCGAGCTGCGCCTGGTGGCGTGCGCGGGGGACACCGTCGTGGCGCACGCGGCGGTGTTGCGCCGCTTCGTCCGCGTGGGGCGGGCCGACCAACTCGTGGGCGAGCTGGGGCTGGTGGCCGTCCACCCCGACGCCCAGGGGAACGGCCTGGGCGCGCAGCTGCTGGCAAGGGTGGAGGAGCGCCTGCGCGACCTGGGGGTGCCCTTCGGGCTGCTCAACACCGACCAGCGGACCGCCGCCTTCTACGCCCGTTCGGGCTGGTGCGCGTTGACCGGGGTCGCGAGCAGGTGGGCCGACGTGGACTACCCGTGGCAGAACGCGGACCTCCGTGACCCGCTGCTGGTGCTGCCCGTCGCCGCCCCGCTGACCCGGTGGCCGGGTGGGGGCGTGGTGGACCGCAACGGCGGCGTGCTGTGACCGAACGGCAGCACGACCCGAGTCCCGTGCCAGCGCGGCCGGGCCGACCGAACAGGAGGTGGGCGGGTGGGCGCACCCGAGATCGCACCGCTGGACAGCGGTGAGTGCCAGGTGTGGTGGGCGGCCAGGGACGCGGCGGCCCCCGAGCTGATCTCCCTGCTCGACGACGCCGAACGCACCCGGCACGACCGCTTCCGCCGCGAGGAGGACCGGCAACGCCACCTCGTCGCCCGGGCGCTGTCGCGCATCGTGCTGGGAGCCCACCTCGGGCTGGAGCCCCGGGACGTCCGGTTCCGCTACGAGTGCGCGCACTGCGGTGAGCAGGCGCACGGCAAGCCGGTGCTCACCCCGGACAGCGGGCTGCGGTTCTCGTTGTCCCACTCGGGCGAGTCCGTCGTGTTGGCGGTGTGCCGGGACGGTGAGGTCGGCGTCGACGTGGAGGAGGTACGGGAGAACCTCGACATCGACCGGCTCGGTGACACCGTGCTGTGCGAGGAGGAACAGCGCACGGTGGGCGCGCTCCCGGCCGAGCGGCGGCAGGAGGCGTTCTTCACCTACTGGACCCGCAAGGAGGCGGTGCTCAAGGCGGTCGGCCTCGGGCTGGCGTTGCCGATGCGGTCGGTGCTGCTCTCCGGCCCGGACGAGGCCCCCGCGATGCTGGACTGGCGCTCGGAGCGGACGGCTCCCGAGGCCCTGCGGCTCTACGAGCTGGAAGCCCCGTCCGGTCACCTGGCCAGTCTCGCCGTGCTCGACTCGCGCCCGTTGCGGATTCGGGAGTTGTCCGGTGACCCCCTGTTGGCGGGGGCTCCAGAACCGTCCCGCTGACGCCGAGCGCCGCCCGGCCCCCGACCGACCCCGGCCTGAGGGCCGGCGACGGCCCGGCGGGGCGCGCGGTCGGCGGCGCGCCCCGCCC
>NZ_AGVX02000143.1 GCF_000239155.1 Actinoalloteichus spitiensis RMV-1378 | reverse complement strand
GTGCGGCTCGCGCCGGTTCCGGTATGCGGGTCTTCGCGGTGCCGGCCCCGCCGGGGGCGGGGTGGTCGGGTAGGGGCGCGAAGCGGCGGAGTCGTGCGCTGTTGAGCACGACGAACACGGAGCTGAAGGCCATCGCGGCGCCGGCGAGCATGGGGTTGAGCAGTCCCGCTGCCGCCAGGGGGAGTGCGGCGACGTTGTAGGCGAATGCCCAGAACAGGTTGCCTCGGATGGTGCCGAGGGTGCGGCGGGACAGGCGCACGGCTTCGGCGGCGGCGCGTAGGTCGCCGCGCATCAGGGTGAGGTCGCTGGCGGCGATGGCGGCGTCGGTGCCGGTGCCCATGGCCAGGCCGAGGTCGGCCTGGGCGAGTGCGGCGGCGTCGTTGACTCCGTCGCCGACCATGGCCACCACGCGGCCCTGCTGTTGGAGGCGGCGTACGACGTCGACCTTGTCCTGGGGGAGGACGTCGGCGATGACCTCGTCGATGCCGACCTCGTGGGCGACGGCGGTGGCGACGGTCCTGTTGTCGCCGGTGAGCAGGACTGGGGAGAGGCCGAGGCGGCGGAGCTGCTGGACGGCCTGGGCGGAGGTGGGGCGGACCGCGTCGGCGACGACCAGCAGCCCCCGGGTCTGCCCGTCCCAGGCGACGGCGACGACGGTGCCGCCGTGTGCTTCGGCGTGTTCTCGGGCGGAGGCGAGTTCGGCGGGCAGTGGGTGGCCGTGGTCGGCCAGGAGGGTGGTGCGGCCGACGAGGACGGTGTGGCCCTCGACGTGGCCGGTCACGCCGAGGCCGGGGGTGTTGTGGAAGTCGGTGACGGGGGGCAGCGCGCCGAGTTCGTCGGTGGCGGCGGCGGTCACGGCGCGGGCGATGGGGTGTTCGGAGGCGTTCTCGACGGCCCCGGCCCTGCGCAGGACGGTGTGGAGTGTCTCGCCTTCGGCGGGGATGACCTCGCGTACCGTCATCTGGCCGGTGGTGACGGTGCCGGTCTTGTCGAGCACGACGGTGTCGGCGCGCCGGGTGGACTCCAGTACCTCCGGGCCTCGGATGAGGAGGCCCAGTTGGGCGCCTCGGCCGGTGCCGACCATCAGGGCCATGGGGGTGGCCAGGCCCAGGGCGCAGGGGCAGGCGATGATCAGGACGGCGACGGCGGCGGTGAACGCCGCGGCCGCCCCGGCGCCGGTGCCCAGCCAGAAGCCGAGGGTGCCGGCGGCCAGCAGCAGGACGAGGGGGACGAAGACGGCGGAGATCCGGTCGGCGAGCCGTTGGGCGGCGGCTTTGCCGTTCTGCGCCTCTTCCACGAGTCGGGCCATCTGGGCGAGTTGGGTGTGGGCACCGACGTGGGTGGCGCGGATGAGGAGTCGGCCGCCGGAGTTGACGGTGGCGCCGACGACGGTGTCGCCGGGGCTGACCTCGACGGGTACTGATTCGCCGGTGAGCATGGAGGCGTCGATGGCTGAGGAGCCGTCGAGGACTGTGCCGTCGGTGGCGATCTTCTCGCCGGGGCGGACCACGAACTCGTCGCCGACGGCGAGGTCGTCGATGGGCACGCGTCGTTCCTGGCCGTGGCGCAGGACGGTGACGTCGCGGGCGCCCATTTCCAGCAGGGCCCGCAGTGCCTGTCCGGCGCGGCGTTTGGATCGGGCTTCCAGGTAGCGGCCGGCGAGGATGAAGGTGGTGACGCCGGCGGCGGCTTCGAGGTAGATGTGGGCGGCGCCGTCGCCGCGGGTGATGGTGAGTTCGAAGGGGTGGACGAGGCCGGGGGTGCCGGCGGTGCCGAGGAACAGCGCGTACAGGGACCAGCCCAGGGCGGCGAGGGTGCCCAGGGAGATGAGGGTGTCCATGGTGGCGGTGGCGTGTCGGAGGTTGAGCCAGGCTGCCCGGTGGAAGGGCCAGGCTCCGTAGGCGACGACGGGGGCGGCCAGGGTCAGGGAGAGCCATTGCCAGTAGGTGAACTGGAGTGCGGGCACCATCGCCATGGCGATGACCGGGACTGACAGCAGTAGGGAGATCAGGAGTCGCTGTCGCAGGGAGGTGAGGGGGTCGGGGTGGTTCTCGGTGCGGGGGGTGTCGGTGGCGGGGGGTGGGGGCAGGGTG
>NZ_AGVX02000144.1 GCF_000239155.1 Actinoalloteichus spitiensis RMV-1378 | reverse complement strand
CGGGGACGCCCGGGTCATGATCCTCGGGCGTCCCCGCGCCGGCCCGGCCGCGCCTGTTCTCAGTCGCTGGAGCCGGGTATCCCGTTGGCCTCGATCACCCTGGCGAAGAACTTCCCGCTGTCCTTGACCGTCCGCTCCTGCGTCTTGTAGTCGACGTGGACGACACCGAACCGCTGGTCGTACCCCCAGGCCCACTCGAAGTTGTCCAACAGCGACCAGCAGCAGTAACCCCGGAGGTCGACGCCCTGCTCGATGGCGGCGTGCGCGGCGCGCAGGTGGCCGTCGAGGTACCGGGTGCGGTCCTCGTCGTGAATCTGACCGTCCTCGCCCACGGTGTCCGGGTAGGCGGCGCCGTTCTCGGTGATGTAGAGGGGGACGCCCGGGTACTCCCGGTGCAGCCGCAACAGCAGGTCGGTCAGCCCGCGGGGGTCGACGGGCCAGCCCATCGCCGTCCGGGGCAGGTCGCGCTGGGGGTTGCTGAACGGGGCGGCCCCGACCAGCGGCGTGGGGCGTCCGCCGGCGGAGGGCGGTTCCGTCCCACCGTGCCCGGAGACCACCTCGTCGTGGTAGAAGTTGACGCCCAGCAGGTCGATCGGCTGGGAGATGAGCTTCAGGTCACCGTCGCGGACGAGTTCGGAGAACCCGAACTGGTCGAACTGCGTGTGGGCGTCCTCCGGGTACTCGCCCCGGAACAGCGGGTCGAGGAAGACGCGGTTGCGCACCAGGTCCACCCGCTGGGCGGCGGCGACGTCCACCGGGTCGGCGGGGTCCGCCGGCACGATGGGGGCGGGGTTCAGGGTGATCCCCAGCTTGACGTCGGGCCGCCGCGCCCGGATCAGCGCCGTGCCGAGTCCGTGGGCCACCAGCAGGTGGTGCGCGGCGGCGACCGCCGCGTCCGGCTCGGTCCGCCCAGGAGCGTGCTCGCCCGAGGCGTACCCGAGGAATGCCGCGCAGAAGGGCTCGTTCAGCGTGGTCCAGAACGGCACCCGGTCACCGAGCGCGGTGAGCACGGTGTCCGCGTACTCCGCGAAGCGGTAGGCGGTGTCCCGGTTCGTCCACCCGCCCCGCTCTTCCAGGGCCTGCGGGAGGTCCCAGTGGTAGAGGGTGATCCACGGGACGATGTCGCGTTCCAGCAGCTCGTCGACCAGGCCCTGGTAGAAGTCCAGGCCCCGCTGGTTGACCGGCCCGCCGTCCGGTCGCACTCGCGGCCAGGCGACCGAGAACCGGTAGGTGGCCAGGCCGAGGTCCGCCATCAGCGCGACGTCCTCGGACACCCGGCGGTAGTGGTCCGCCGCCGGGTCACCGGTGTCGCCGTTGGCCACCGCGCCGGGTTTCCCGCAGAGGGTGTCCCAGATGGAGGCGGTGCGCCCGTCGGCGGTGGTGGAGCCCTCGATCTGGAAGGACGCGGTGGACGCGCCCCAGAGGAACCCTTCCGGGAACGTGATGGCGGCCGAACTCGCGGCCGGGTCCTGGGCAGTGTGTTCCGTCATCTCGTTGTGGGGGCGCGCCGTCCCCGGCGGCCGGCCGGGGAGCGCCCCTCGCCTCCGTCCTTGGCTCGGTGTTGCTCGCGGGTGTGTAGGCGGCGGGGGTCAGGTGAACCCCGCGGGGAAGGCGCCGACCGGAGGCGCGTCCGGTCGGCGGTCGGGCCCCGCGGGCCCGCTCATCCCTTCACCGCCCCCTGGGCGATGTTGGCGACGATCTGCTTTCCGAAGATGACGAAGACCAGGAGGATCGGGATCGTGGCCAGCGTCGTCCCGGCCAGCACCAGCGAGTAGTTGGTGTAGTAGCCGGCCTGGAGCCGTTCCAGGGCCACCTGCACGGTCGGGTTCTGGGCGTCCAGGACGACGAGGGGCCAGAGGAAGTCGTTCCAGGAGTGCATGAAGGTGAACAGCCCGAGGATCGCGGCGGCGGGACGGGCGATCGGCAGGACCACGTGCCAGAAGGTCCGGATCATGCTGCACCCGTCGACCCTCGCGGCTTCCAGCAGTTCGTGGGGCAGCGCTCCGACCAGGTACTGGCGCATCCAGAAGACCCCGAACGCGGTGACGAGGTTCGGGACGATCACGGCGGCGAGCTGGCCCTGCCAGCCGTAGGACGTCATCGCGATGTAGAGCGGGATGATGCCCAGCTGGGTGGGTACCGCCAGCGTGGCGACCACGAAGGCGAACAGGGCGTTGCTCCCGCTGAACCGCAGCCGGGCGAAGGCGTAGCCGGCGAGGGTTCCGAAGAGCACCACCGACACCGTCACCGTGGTCGCCACGATGAGGCTGTTGCCCAGCGCCAGCCAGAAGGGAACGGTGTCGAACACCTCGCCGGCGTTGGCGAAGAAGTTGCCGCCGGGCAGCAGGGGTGGGATGCGTTCCCGCACCACCGCGCTCTCGTGGCTGGCCACGATGAACGACCACCAGAGCGGGAAGACCGATCCGAGGACGAACGCGAGCAGCAGCCCGTAGGTCAGGAAACGCGGCCTGCTGATCAGGGACGCGTGTTCTCCCCCCGCCGACCCCGCGCGTCGTCGGGTCCTCGGCGGCCGGGGGATGGTCTGGGTGCTCATCGACGGTCCTCCCCGGTCGAGGCGATCCGGCGGGTGATCAGGAAGTTGATCAGCGCGAACACGACGATCAGCAGGAACAGCGTCCAGGCGATCGCCGAGGCGTACCCGAGGTCGAAACGCTCGAACCCGACCTGGTACATGAACAGGGTGATGGTCTGGAACTGGTTGTCCGACCCACCGTTGTTCGAACCCGGGATGTCGCTGAACAGCTTGGGCTCGGTGAAGATCTGGAGCCCGCCGATGGTCGAGGTGATCACGACGAAGATCAACGTGGGCCGCAGCAACGGCATCGTGACGCTGAAGAACCGGCGGAACGGGCCGGCCCCGTCGACGACGGCCGCCTCGTAGAGGTCCCGGGGGATCGCCTGCATGGCCGCCAGGACGATGAGCGCGTTGTACCCGGTCCACCGCCAGTTCACCATCGTGGCGATGGCGACGTGGCTGGCGAAGCGGTCGCTGTGCCAGTTGATCCGTTCGAAACCGAAGAACTCCAGCACGTTGTTGATCAGGCCGTAGTTGTGCCCGAACAGGTTGCTGAAGATGATGCCCAGGGCGACCAGGCTCACGACGTACGGGATCAGCACGCTGACGCGGAAGCCGGTCCGGGCGCGGATCCTGGCGTCCAGCAGCACGGCCAACAGGACCGCGATCACCAGCTGCGGACCCGTGGAGAGCAGGAAGATGCTGATCGTGTTGACCAGCGCCTTCCAGAACTGGTCCGACTCGATCAGCCGGGCGTAGTTGTCCAGCCCGACGAACTGCTGTTCGTCGGCGAGCATGTCCCAGTCGAACAGCGAGACGTAGGCGGTGAAGAGCAGCGGGAACAGGCCGACCAGGCCGAAGACGATGAAGAACGGCGCGATGTAGAGGTAGGGCGCCGACTTCACGTCGAATCGGTACAGGCGCTGTCGCAGGGTCAGGGTGTTCTTGCCGGAGCCTGGGGGGCCTCCCGGCGGTGGAGACGGTTTCCGGGACGCCTCGGGGGTCACGGAGCGCAGATCGGCCAACTCCCCCTCCTCGGTAGGGGCTGCGCGGACGCGGCGGGCGGATGACGGTCGTGGAGCTGGCGGGGCGCCGTTCGGCGCCCCGCCGGGGGGTCGCGGTCAGTTCTCCAGTTCGTTGGCGCCGCGTACCGCCTGTTCCCACGCCTCGTCCGGGCTGGCCAGCCCCTGTTCGATGGTCTGGATGGCCGGTCCGAACACGTTGTCCTGCAGGTCGCCGTCGCTCGGGCCCTTGTACTGCGCCCGCTCGATCTGCTTGGCCGCCTCGGAGAAGAGCGGGCCGACGTCCGGGGTGGCGAAGTAGTCGTCGCGGTGCTCCAGCAGCTCCTCCATGTCGAGGGCCTCGACCTGGGCCGGGAACGGCCCCTCCGCCACGAAGGCACGGATCTGCTGTTCGGGGGCGGTGAGCCAGGCCGCGAGCTCGGCGGCCTCCTCCGGGTGCTCGCTCTGGGTGGGCACCGTCAGGTAGGTGCCGCCCCAGTTCCCGCCGCCGTCCGGGAAGGTCGGGCTGATGGCCCACTTGCCGGCGTGCTCGTCACCGGAGTGCTCCTTGATCGGCCCCATCATCCAGGCGGGGCAGGTCTTGGTCGCGAACGCCGAGTCGGCGAAACCGTTCTCCCACTCGTTGCTGAACGCGGCCAGGCCGGCGGACTGGCCGCCCTCGATCGCCTCGCCCACCCGGTCCCAGTTGTGCCGGACGTCCTCGTTGCTCTCGACGATCAGGTTGTCCTCTGCGTCGTAGTAGCCGAACTCCAGCTGGTTGTTCATCGCGTTGAAGACCTGGCTCCCGTTGTCGAACCAGGCGGAGCCGATGTCGGCCGAGGTGAACTCGTCGCCGGCCTCGAAGTAGGCCTCCCAGGTCTCGAACAGGGGAGCCACCTCCTCCGGGTCGGAGGGCAGGCCGGCCTCCTCGAAGAGGTCCTGCCGGTAGCACATCGCCAGCGGACCCATGTCGGTCCCGTAACCGATCAGCCGTCCCTCGGCGTCCTGACCGGCGGTGTACTTCCACTCCTGCCAGCGGTCGTCCAGCCCCTCCGGGCCGATCTCGTTGAGGTCGTGGAAGCGGGAGGAGGCACTCCGGGCCCGGGCCATGTGGCCCTCCTCCACCGCCTCGATGTCGGACAGCCCCGAGCCGGCGCCGAGCTTCTGGAACAGGTTCTGGTGGTGGGCGGGTGACCGTCCGGTGTGCTGCTGGACGATGGTGATGCCCGGGTTCTGCTCCTCGTACTCCTCCAGCAGGGCCTCGTAGCCCATCGAACCGAAGGTCGCGATGGTCAGCTCGATCTCGCCGTCGCCGCCACCGCCACCTCCCCCGCCACCACCGCACGAGGCCAGCGTCAGCACGGCCGCCATTCCGGCCGACACGGTCAGCGTTGTCCTGGATAAGTGACGCATCGTTGAATCACGCACCTCGAACTCCCTGTTGGTGGGTGCGACGGTCGACCTGCCTCGAGGAACGACGGCGCCACACCTCATGTGAGCGCTCCCAAATTCGCTTGACCAGTCTTCGAGTGACGCGCCCCACTGTCAAGCACTGTTGCACGCCCGTGACCTGAAGATCACGCTCCGGGGTTGCCCCGCTCGTCGAAACTCCGCCCTGACCTGCTCGAAAAGTCCTCGTTGGAGGGACAAACGAACCGTCGGTCCTTTGTGGTCATCCTCCAACGTGGCGCTCGTCGCTTGACCGGCAGCCAACTAGCCCGGGAGCGCTCTCACGAGTAGGCTCGACGCGGGGCCTCACGCACCGTGACCACTCCACCACCAGGGCGTTCGTCGTCTCGCGGTTCCAGTGGTCCGGGTGGCCTACCATCGGCGGTAGGAGCGCTCACACCCACCACGGGGGCGGGGCGGGGAGCATCTCGCTGACCCACCACCAGTCGGTTGGCCAGCAGGGCTCGCGAACGGCCCCTTGGGTAGGCGCTAGTCGGGGAGGTACATCAGTGGTGGAAGCCACACGCAGCGGCAACGGGAGTGCCCGTCCGACCCTTGAACAGGTGGCGGCGGCCGCGGGGGTGTCCCGGGGTACGGTCTCCCGGGTGGTCAACGGCTCCCCGCAGGTCAGCGAGGCCGCTCGGGCGTCGGTGCTGGAAGCCGTGCAGCAGCTGGGCTACGTTCCCAACCGGGCCGCCAGGAGCCTCGCCACCCGCCGCGCCGACTCGGTGGCCTTCGTCGTCTCCGAACCGGAGTCCCGTGTCTTCACCGAGCCCTTCTTCGGCAGCCTGCTGCGGGGAGTCAGCAAGGAACTGTCCGCCAGCGGGCTCCAACTGGTGCTGGTGATGGCCTGGACGGCCCGGGAACACGCCCAGGTCGAGCAGTACGTCCGCAACGGCCACGTCGACGGGGCCATCCTCGTCTCCGTGCACGGCGACGACCCCCTGCCCTGGCGCCTCATGGAGAACGGCACCCCGGTGGTCATGTCCGGACGCCCCCAGCTGTCGCACCCCTCCCTCCCCTACGTCGACTCCGACAACGTCGAGGGCGCCCGCGCCGCCACCGCCCACCTCTACGAACGCGGTCGCCGCCGCATCGCCGCGATCACCGGACCGCAGGACATGTCGGTGGGGGTGGACCGGCTGGCCGGCTACCGCAAGGCCCTCCGGGGGCGGCGGGGTGTCCCCCGCGACCTGTGCGCCTTCGGCGACTTCAGCCAGGAGAGCGGCGAACGGGCCATGCGGCAGCTGCTCGAACGCGACCCCGAGCTGGACGCGGTGTTCGCCGCGAGCGACATGATGGCCGTCGGCGCGATGCGCGCGCTGCGGGCCGCGGGGCGGCGGGTCCCCGACGACGTCGCCGTCGTCGGCTTCGACGACTCCGAGACGGCCAGGCACACCGATCCCCCGCTGACCTCGGTGCGGCAGCCGACGGAGCTGATGGGGCGGGAGATGACGAGGATGCTGTTGACCCTCATCGAGGGCGGGAGCACGACCACCGACCCGGTCATCGTCCCCAACGAACTGGTGTTGCGCGGCTCGGTGTGAGCCGCGCCCCGCGAAGCGACCGGCCCTGCCCCTCGCCCGGAACCGGCAGCGGGTCGCCCACGACGGAGTGGGGCGCCACCCGCTCGCCGTTGAGCGGGTGACGCCCCGGCCACCGGGTCAGCCGAAGAGTTCGGCGTGGGTTGCGAAGGCGGTCGCGATGTCCGTCTGCGCCCAGAAGCGGTGGTAGGTGAAGGTCGGCGCGGGGCCGCCGTCCAGGTAGGCCTGGACCTGCGGCCAGTCGGGGTCGTCCTGGTAGAAGCTGCGGATGGACCCGAAGGTGGAGTTCGAGTCGATCACGTCCCCGTTGGGCATCGTGCCGGTCCAGCCCTCGGGGATGTAGAGCTGCTGGTCTCCGGTCTCCTCGAACCGGGAGTAGTCCTCCCTGGTCTCCTCGGTGGCGATGCCGAGCTCGGTCTGGTTCGCCAGCAGCGCGTCGAGCAGCCCCTCGCCGGTCTCCAGCGCGGCGCTGTCACCGGTGGCGGCGGCGTAGTAGAGCAGGGTCTTGGCCAGCCCCGCGGCCACGCCGACGTCCTGGCTCTGGTCCACGACGGTCACCCGCAGTGACGCGTTGTCGCCGGGGTTGGCGGCGTCCCAGGTGTCGGGCTCCCCGCTCCACGAGAGGTTGCTCGGCACTCCGAAGTCGCCTCCGGTGCCGACCGTGGTGTGCTCGATGGCCCAGGGGATCCAGTTGTCGAGGATCTCACCGGCGCGCTCGTCGCCGGTGATGTGGTGGTACTGGGCCACCCGTTCCATGTCCCACACCTGGAAGCCGAACCAGTTGTTGCTCGGCGGGTCGTTCCAGACCGGCTGCCAGTCGTAGGCCATCCCGTAGAAGGTGGGGTGGTCCGCTCCGGGATCGGAGTAGTCACCCTGCCAGCTGTTGGTGGCGCCGCCGGCGATGCCCCCGTCGGCGGACTGGAGCCACCGCAGGAACTCCAGCTGGCGGTCCAGGCTGGTGGCCCAGTCCTGCTGGGCGGTCGGGGATTCGGGGATCAGCTCGTCCACCTCGGACAACGCCCACGCGGCCAGGACGTTCTGGTAGCCCTGGTGGGAGGCGCTGGAGCCGATGCGGAACGCCCACGGGTACTGGGCGTCGGCCAGGGCACCGCCCCAGGAGTAGTACCAGGACAGCAGGTAGTGCGCGCTGTCCTTGCCCTGCGCTCCCGGGCACCCCGTCTCGCTGGTGCAGTCGCCGATCCGCTTGAAGTACTTGTCGTACATCGAGTACCGCAGGTAGTCGCCCAGCTTCGCGGCGTCGGCCACGGTGTCGGCGACCGCTCCCGCCTGCCCCTGCTCCTCGGCCCAGGTCTGCGCCATGTAGGCGACCTGGACGGCGCGGGCGTCCGCGTCAGGGGCGTTGGTGTAGCGCCACTGCGGGGAGTAGGACTGGTCGTCGGTGAAGAGGTCGAGGAAGCCGTTCTCCCCGCCGAACTCGAAGGTCTCGCAGGACGGGTGCGGCACCGTCTCCCACACCGACTCGCCGGAACCGCGCTGGTAGGTGTTGATGAAGGCCGGCGCGTCGTCGGTCCCGTCCCCGCAGAAGCCGTAGCCGTAGACGTTGTCCACGTCGAGCAGCCAGTGCATGCCGTAGATCTCGTCGGTGCCGTAGGTGGCGCTCAGCTCGCTGGCCAGCGGGTCCTCGCCGACCGGCACGTCCGGCCGGAGCAGGGCCGGGTACTGGGTGGGCGAGGGGTGCTCGGCGGCGTAGGTCGCCGGGCTCCCCGGGTCGTAGGAGGAGTTCGTCGGCTGGTCCTCGGTGCCCGGGATGGCGAAGCGCTCCAGCGACTCCCAGGCCGCGTTGAACGGCTCCCAGTCACCGGTCACCCTGCCGTAGGTCGCCTCCAGCCACAGGTAGTAGCTGAACGCCTCGGAGGTGGTCTGGTGACCGTGGTCCGGTGCCTCCACCAGCAAGGTCTCGACCGAGTGGTAGGGCACCAGCAGCCCGTCGAACTCGCGGAAGTAGCCGCTGGCCGGGTCCTTGATCTTCTCGTACTGCTCGAGGAAGGCCGCCTCGTACTCCGAGGGCTGGCGGGGCTCGACCTCGGTCCCGGCGGCCGGGAGGTCGGACTCGGCACCGCCGAAGGCCGCCCCCGAGGTCACCGGCACCATCGCGGTGGTCAGGAGGGCGGCCGCCGCGAGTACTGGTGCCTTCCTCACCGACCGCCGCCGTAACGTGGACGTTGTCATGGCAGGGATGTCCTCCACTCGTCACTGGACGTTCACCGGGAACGGGCTGTTCCCGGGCGAGCGCCTCCCTCCGGGCGGACGGGTCCCCGCAGTCGCGGTCAACCGGTTCGTCTCCGCCGCCGGATCGAATGAGCGCTCTCGTGCTGGATGACCGCGACTGGGGGTTGGGGTCCGGTGCGGAACGCGTGGGCGCGCAGCACGTTCCGCACCGGAGTCGGGCGGGCGGCCGACCGGCCGCCGGTGTCCTCAGCGCGTGCCGGCGCCCGAGGGCGGGAAGTCGGGCAGCGGTTCGCCGCCGTACTCGGCGTAGAGCTTGACCAGGGCCGAGGTGAACCCGGCGTTGTAGTCGAGGGCGACCTCGTTGGAGATGTAGTCGGTGCGGTCGTCCACGTACTGGTCGTCGGGCTGGGCCGGGCCGCCGACCAGCGCGCCGTACAGCACGTGCGCGTTGGTCGCGGGGACGTGGATGTCGTCGGTGGTGGAACCGTGGGCGGAGCGGTGGTGGGGGTTCACCGGCGGGTTCTCACCGAAGCCCACCACGTAGCTGGACTGGCGGGGGTTGTCACCGAGGGCGTAGTCGATCTGGCGGACTCCGAAGTCGTGGTACCGCTGGCGCAGCACCGGATCGCTCACCGTCCCGCTGTGCACCAGCGCGACGAACGCCGTGGTGGTCGCGTACCGGAGCGACCCCCAGGTGTCGAGCACCGCCTGTCCACCCGGGGAGTAGTCGACCCGGTCGCCGTTGACCCCGACGGTCCAGAAGTCCAGCCACCGGTTGGCGTCCTCCACGTACTGCTGCTCACCGGTGAGCTGCGCCATGAGCACGTAGCTGCCGTACGCCTTGTCCGACCAGGAATGCGTCCAGCCGTAGGACTTCCAGCCGTTCGGGTCGGGCAGCAGCGCGTACTCCTGGCGCGCCTTGTCCAGGTAGGCCTGCTCGCCGGTCGCGCGGTGGAGCCAGATCGCGCCCCAGACCAACTCGTCCTGGTACCCGTCCCAGGAGTTGTAGAAGTCCTGCGCGTTGGTGATGCAGTCGGAGTACACGCCCCGGTGGGTGTCGGCGAAGTCGTACAGCTGCCGGGCGTGTTCGACGAGGGTGTCCGCGTAGGCCGGGTCGGAGTCGGCGAACACGAGCGAGGACGCGGCCAGGGCCGCCGCGGTCTCCCCGGCGAGGTCGGAACCGGGGCAGCTGGGGTCGATCCGGAAGGCGGGACGTTCCATCGTCATCGCCTCGGCGGGCCCCCAGAAGGCGTGGTCGAGGTGGCCGTCGCCGACCTGTCCGTACAGCACGTCGGGCTCGGGGTGCGCGCGCAGGATGTAGTCGGTTCCCCAGCGCAGGTTGTCCTTGAGGTACTCCAGCTGGCCCGACTCGGCGTAGGCCTCGGGCTCCTCGACGGCGCCCCAGGCGAGCATGGTCATGGTGTAGGCGAACGGGAAGCCGAACTTCACGTGGTCCCCGGCGTCGTAGAACCCGCCGCTGAGGTCGAGGCCCACGTCGGAACCGTCGTCCACGGCCGAGTCGCCGCGCCAGCTGACCCTGTTGTCGGCCGGCAGCACACCGGAGCGCTGCGCGTCGTAGAACCAGATCGACTTCTGGAGCGCCTCACCGTAGTTGAACTGGCCACTCCCCGGTTCCGCTGTGCCGGTGTCGGCCAGCGCGGGCGAGGTGGCTCCGAGCGCGGTCACCGTCAACAGCGAGATCGCTGCGGTCAGGCACGTACGTCTGCGTAACGGGCCGTTCGTCACGGCTACTCCTCACGTGAAACCTCGTCGGACGCGGGGCATCGAGTCGATGAGACGTGGCGTGATGGGAGCGCTCCCAAGCCCTGATCGTAATTCTTGCGCAACACGGTGTAAACCCCGAATGTCGCCGAAAGTGATGATTTGCTCACCTTCCGCGATGAACGGAGGAAACTACTCCGCCATTCGGACGATCAGGAAATTCTTCCTACCCCGTTCGGCCGCACGCCCTGACGCACCGGGCGGTATCCGGTCCGCCAACGGCCGCCATCCCCAACCTCCCTGGCACCACGGACGACTGGGAGCGCTCCCACTTCTGGCGCGTCGGCGGGTCGGGAAGTGGTCCGAAGGCAGGCCGCGACTGTAACGGTCGGCGCACGAGCGAACAAGGACAGCGCTTGCCCAGCCCGATGTGGGCCTGCTGGGCGCGTCGTTCGACGGGCGTCGACGGCGGCCCCTCACGCCGTTCGACACGCGCGACCACGCCACCTCCGACCACCGAGGGATGGCCACGACCGGAGGCGGCCCCCGCGACGCCGAGTCCGCCGCGCAGCCAGGCGACGTGGAACGGCCCCAGCACCACGGCCGGCGACCGGCCGGCGGGATCCGGCCCCCCGGCGCTCGGAGGCCGTCACGCGGTGACCTCGGGCCCTGCTCCTCGGTCCGCGCCCACCGGAGGGCACGCGGACGGAGACTCCCACCGGCCGCGCCGGCCCGGGCTGCCACGCACTCCCGGTCGGTCTACGCGGCGGTGGGTGGCGCACCCGTTCCCAGCCACCGGCCCCGCCCCCGCCGGACGCGGAGACCGCGACAGGGCCAATCGGGACGCGGGCCGGACGGCCGGGCGCCGCGACACGGCCGAGCTCTTCGGTCGCCGTGCGCAACCGAGGAACACCTCACCCGGAACACGGCACAGCCCGCCCGGGAGGACCCGGACGGGCTGGTACGGCACGTCGTCGCTCAGGCTGGACCGAACGACAGGTCAGTCGGCGATGGAGACACCCATCGACCGCGCGGAACCGGTGACGACCTTGATGGCGGCCTCGATGCTGGTCGCGTTCAGGTCGGGCATCTTGCGCTCGGCGATCTGCCGAACCTGCTCCTGGGTCAGGGTGCCGCCGGAGCCGTGGCCGGGCTTGGCGTGGCCCGTGGTGACCCCCAGGGCCTTCCGGATCAGGAAGCTCGTCGGCGGGGTCTTGTACCGCAGGGAGTAGCTGCGGTCCTCGTACACCGTGATGACCACGGGAGCGATCTCGCCACGCTGGGCCGAGGTGGCCTCGTCGTACTCGAGCTTGATCTGGCGGGTGTTCGCGCCGGTCGGGCCGAGCATCTTACCGAGGTCGACCATGGCAGCGTTGCCAGCTTCGAGCTCCAACGTCGCTTCGAACGTCTTACGCTGCTTGGGAGGCATAATCGAAAACCTTACCTTGTCAGAAATCCTGGCCTGTCGGCGTTCGGCACCGCAGGGCATCCTACGCCAGCGCTCATGGCGCACTCGGCGCGGGGCCGCACCATGCTGTCCAGGCAGTCGACATCGGGTCCGCGCCGTTCGCGGGCGGACGACCGCCCCACGGTTCCGGCGCGTGATCAGCCTGCCTCAGCCGAGGCGGTTCGCCGCGTTCCGAGCCAGCCTACCGCACGGGCCGGGTCCCCGGTGCGGCACCGCACGCACCGCCGCCACCCGGCCCCGCCACCCGGACGGACGACACGTGCGACGCAGCGCCACTGACCGCGCGGTGAACACCCCGGCCTGGCGGATTCGACACCTACCAGGGGGTGAACAGCGATAACGACGGGGTCGCGATTGGCTGGCCTCCGCGTCAGAGCCTCCGGTCATGCGGTAACTTCGGCCGCCACACGGCACCACAAGATCCGCGGTTGGCGAGAACGCCACCCGGCGGCTGCCGGGACCCCTCGTGCTGCTGCTCCACCACGGCCGCCCGCCCCAGGGCGACGGGCCGGGCGGACGCGCCACGACGGCGGCAGCCGACAACCCGTGACCACATCCTCTGGGGAGTGAGAGCATGGCCAGCGTCCCGGCCGCACCGGCCGCAGGCACCGACCGCCCCAAGCGCCGGCAGACCAGCTGGGACCTGCTCCGCGGTTTCGCCATCATCTTCGTCATCGTCCAGCACGCGACCTGGGGCGGGCCGTTCCTGGTCTCCGAACTGGAACGGCGCCCGTGGGAGTTCAGCATCCAGTCCGGCGCGGCGATCATGATGATGATCTCCGGCTACTTCGTCTGCCAGACGCTCAGCTCCAAGGGCCCGGGAACGCTGCTCCGGAACCGGCTGGCCCGAATGCTGCCGGCCTTCCTGGTCGCCACCCTGCTCAGCCAGATCATCACGCACCTGATCGGCCCCGAGTCGCTCCAGCGCAGCTTCACGTCGATGATCGGCACGATGTTGGTGCTCCCCCCGGGGTTCATCGAGGGGATCGCCAGGACCGACGGCAGTTACTGGACCGTGCCGGTGCAGATCATCATGTTCTGCGTCGCGGCGCTGCTCTGGCCGCGGCGGTGGGGGCACGGCTGGCGACTGCACCTGGTGCTGGCGGCCGCCATCACCCTGCCGGTGGTGGCCAAGCTGGTGCTCACCGAGCCCGGACTGGCGCAGGAGGTCCGCTCCCTGCTGTCCGCCGGGGGCGCCTACCGGGCGCACCTGTTCGCCGCCGGCGCCGCCCTGTGGCTGTGGGGGAACCGGCGGGGGAACTGGGCGACGCTGTTGCTGCTGCCCGCCGCCGTGTGGGCGCACGAGTTCCACCACGACGACATCGACTCGACGTTCTGGGTCGCGATCGCCACCGTGGGCATCGCGCTCGCCGCCCGGGGCAAGGACTACTACCACCCGGTGATGCGTCCCATCATCTGGCTCGCCGGCATCTCCTACTGCGTCTACCTCGTCAACCACAACATCGGCTACAGCGTCATGTACCAGCTGTCCGAGGCGGGCTGGCCGCCCATGGCGCAGTCGGGCGCGATGCTCGTGGTGGCGGTCGTCCTGGGCTGGGCGTTGACCCGCCTCGTCGAGGAACCGGCGGCGAACTGGCTGCGATCGGGTGGGCTCAGGTCGCGGCGGAAGGCGGCCCGGGCGGCGGAGGCCGCCGGCGGCGGGTCGGCGGCCGGGGACGCGGCGGGCCGGGACGGGGACC
>NZ_AGVX02000145.1 GCF_000239155.1 Actinoalloteichus spitiensis RMV-1378 | reverse complement strand
GGGCGACGGCCGCCCGCGCCGTGGTGGACGAGCGGATCCGCCGCGAGATCGCGCGGGTGCGGGGCGGCACGGTCGACTCCGACGACCACGTGCTCGCGGCGTTGGTGAACGGGGTGGACGAGGAAGGGGCCGCCCTGTCGGACGGGGAGATCAGGGACCAGGCCGTGAGCCTGATCGCCGCCGGCTACGAGACGACGAGCGCCGCGATGGCCTGGGCCGTCTACGCGATGCTCTCGACGTCCGGGGTGTGGGACCGGGCACGGGCCGAGGTGCTGGCCGAGTGCGGCACGGAACCCCCGACGGCGACGGCGGTGAAGCGCCTGACGTTCCTCGGCGGTGTCGTCCACGAGACGCTACGGCTCTACCCGCCGGCGGTGCTGTCGGCCAGGAGCGCGGCGGTGGACCTGACCGTGTCGGGGCACCGGGTGCCGGCGGGCACGACGATCCTGTTCAGCCCGTACGTCACCCACCGGCTGCCGGGCGTGTGGGCGGAACCGCTGCGGTTCCGCCCCGAACGGTGGGACCCGGCCTCACCCGTGCACGAGAAGCCCACGACGGCGACCTACCTCCCCTTCGCCGCCGGACCGCACCGCTGCGTGGGTTCCGTGTTCGCCACGACCGAGCTGACCGTGATGCTGGCCCGGCTGCTCACCCGCACGTCCCTCCGGCTGGTGCCGCAGTGGATCCAACCCACCAGTCTCGCGGCCATGCGGCCCCGCTGGGGGCTCCGGGCCGTCGTGTGCCCGGACCGGGGCTGAGCCGGCGACGGGTTCCCGGTCGCCGAACGCGCTCACCGCGCCAGACACGGCGTGGCCGCCGGGCCGTCCCCGGCCCTGGGACGGCCGACCCCGCCGCTGCCCTCGGGGCGGCGGCCTCCGCCGCCGGTCCGCGCCCGGAGCGCGCGGCACCGACCGTCCCGTACCCGCACCGGGGTGTCGGCCCTGCTCCGCCACGGGGTGGTCGCCCGCGTGGGACACTCGCGGGCGCCACCCGCCCTCCTGCCACCGCACCGCGCCGTCCCGCTCGTGGGCGGCCCGGCACGCCGTGCCGGTGTGAGGGAGAACGAACGAGACGTGAACGGAACCAGCTCGATGGTCGCCCTCGAAGGACTCACCCGGACTGTCGACCTGATCGGGGTGGGCGCGAACGCCGTGCTCGGCGGGATGCTCGCCCGCTCCAGGAACTTCGACGCCGTCGGGTTCCTGGTGCTCGCGATCGTGTCGGGGTTGGGGGGAGGCCTGATCAGGGACACCCTGCTCCAGCAGGGCACGCCGGTGGCGTTGACCGACTACGCCTACCTGCTCACCGCGCTGGGCGGAGCGTTGGTGGCGTTCCTGCTCCAGTTCGAACACCGGGCGCTGTGGCGGCGGGGGTTCCCGGTCGTGGACGCGGCGGCCGTGGGCTGCTGGGCGGCGGCCGGCGCCGGGAAGACCCTCGACGCGGGGCTTGGCTGGCTGCCGGCGGTGCTGCTCGGCACCATCACCGCCGTCGGCGGGGGTATGACGCGCGACATCATGCTCGGCCAGGTCCCCAGGATCTTCGGCGGTGGCCCGCTCTACGCGACCTGTGCCGCGATCGCGAGCGGGGCGTTGGTGGTCCTCGCCAGCCTCGGACACCGCGAGGCCGGGGTGCTGGTGGCGCTCCTGCTCGGCACCGGGCTGTGCCTGGTGTCCCAGTGGCGGGGCTGGACCGCGCCGAGGGGACGGACGTGGGGAGGGGGACGCTCGGATCCGCCGGGGGGCTCCGGCCCGCCCGAGGAACCGCCTCCCGCCCCCGGCAAGTAAGGGCGGGCGCCGGCACCGCGAGCGGCCTCGCGCGGGAGACCCTCCGACGCCGGCCCCGGGGAACACCGTGGTCGCCGTTCCCCGGGCGACCACCGCCGCTCAGGCCCGCCCCGGCGGGAGCGGGTGAACTCCGCGGTGCCGGGACGACCGGGCGGTCCGGGGCGACGTTCCTGTCGTCACCCGGCGGCCCTGGGTCAACGCCGGGCGGACCGGCTCGCGCCCAGCACCTCCCCGATCCGGCTCGGCGCCGGTTCCCCCGCCCGGTTGTAGGGGAGGAACCGCAGCAGCCGGGCGAGGCCGCAGGTGTTCGTGAGCCCGGCGAAGGCCAGTCCGCCTCCGACGAAGGCGGCCACCCAGCGAAGGCGGGGCCACCGCAGGCTCGCGAGCACCGACGCCAGCACGACACTGCCCGCCACCAGCCGGACCTGGCGCTCCAGCTCCCACCTGGCCCGGCCCCGCGTCACGGTGTGCCCGTTGGCCGTCCACTCGCTGATCCCGCCGTCGAGCACCGCGACGTTGCCGAGGCCGGCTTCGGCCAGCAGTCCGCGCGCCTGGCGGGCGCGGGTCCCGGTCGCGCAGATCAGCACGACGGGGTCGTCGTGGGCGTCCCGCAGCTCGGAGCGGTGCCGGCGGAGCAGGTCCAGTGGCAGGTTGTGGCTTCCAGGGACCCGCACCGTCTCGAACTCCGACGCGGTCCGGACGTCGACCAGCCGCACGTCGGGATCCGCCGCGACCAGACGCTCCACGTTTGCCGCGTGCAGCAACATCTCTTCAGTGCTCGTCACTCGAAGCTCTCCGTCTCTTCCCGTTCTCCGAACGCCCGCGCTCAGCGGAGGCACGCCGCCGGTCGCCCAGGACAGCGCCCGCGTCCCGCCGCCTCCGCCCGCCCCACGACGTTCCCCTCGTCGCGGGCCGGCGACCCCGCACCCAGGGTGCCGCCCGCGCCGGGCCGCTTCAATACGCCGTCGGGCTGGCCCTCCAGCGTGGACCGTCAGCCGATCGGACACAAACTATCGGGTGAATTTGGGACGAAAGGCGGCCGAGTGAACCGTAGTGGTCACCGTCGTCCGCCGATCGCTCGTCCCGCCGACGGCGGACCGTTCCGTCCGGGACCCACCGGTTGCGGGATTTACAGGGAAGCGGGACAACTTGAAAGCTGGTCACATCAGTCCCTGCCCGTCCCACCACGACCGAGGAGCGCCCGTGACCGGAACGTCGTTCTCACGCCGGAACCGTCGAGGGCTCGCCGCCCTGGTGGGACTCACCCTGCTCACCACGGCCGCCGCACCGGCCCACGCCGGGGAAACGCCCCGGAACCGGCAGGAGCCGGCGATCGCGTACCACGAGTGGCGATCCGCGGCCGACCTGACGCGGGGTGAACTGGCGGGAACCGCGGCCACCCCCGACGGCGACGCACTCGTCGTGGACACGCCGTTGGGGACGATCGACCGGGACGGCCCCGGCGGTACCCGCACCTACGAGTACGCGACCTGGACGTCCCCGGAACGGCGGGACGAACTGGCGGCGACCGAGCTGGTCCCGTCGTGGAACGCGGTCACGCCGGCGGGGACCTGGCTGCGGGTCGAGGTGCGGGCGGTCACCGCCCAGGGCGAGCGCACCGCCTGGTACACCCTGGCCGACTGGGCCTCGGGGGACAGCCACATCCTCCGCACCACCGTCTCCGGGCAGTCCGACTCGCACGCCCGCGTCAACGTGGACACCCTCGTGGCCGCCGGGACGACCCGCTTCGACGGGTACCAGCTGAGGGTCACGCTGTACCGGGAGGCCGGGAGCGACCTCACCCCCGAACTGGTGATGGCGGGGGCGATGGTGTCCGACGTCCCCTCCCGCTCCGAGGTCCCCACCGGCCCGGGCGCGGGCGCGTGGGGGACGGAACTCGTGGTGCCCCGCTACTCGCAGAACGTGCACCGGGGAAAGTACCCCGAGTACGGGGGCGGCGGCGAGGTGTGGTGCAGCCCCACCTCGACGACGATGGTGCTCGAGTACTGGGGAACGGGCCCCACCGAGGAGGACCTGTCCTGGATCGACGACGGCTACGTCGACCCACAGGTGGCCCACGCGGCCAGGCACACCTACGACCACGACTACGCGGGCGCCGGGAACTGGCCGTTCAACACCGCCTACGCGGCCCAGTTCGGACTCCGGGCCCACGTCACGCGGCTGGCCTCCATCACGGAGTTGGAGGAGCACATCAAGGCGGGCATCCCCGTCATCACCTCCGTGTCGTTCCGGTCGGACGAACTGGACGGCGCCGGGTACGGCACGAACGGCCACCTGTTCGTCGTCGTCGGATTCGACGACGAGGGGAACGTGATCGTCAACGATCCGGCCTCCCCCGACAACGAGGCGGTGCGCCGGGTCTACGACCGCGACCAGTTCAACACCGTCTGGCTGCGCACCCAACGCGAGGGAGGCAGCGGGCCCGGGGGCATCGCCTACCTCATCCACGACGCGGACACGCCGCTGCCGTGACACCGGGGCCGTCCGGCCCGGTGGAGGCCGACCGCGCGGGAAGGGCGAGCCAGCCCGGGGTCAGTTCGGCGCCTCCTCCAGCGCCGGCTCCCACAGGGGCGGCAGCCCGAACGGCGGGAAGTACTCGACACCCAGGAACGAGGTGAGACCGGCGATCCGATCGCCGCGCAGGGACAACACCGTGACGGACCCAGGCACGGTGGACCGCCGCCGCCGGCTCCCGCAGGTAGAAGGCCACCGCCGGCTGCCCGTTCGCCGTCGTCGCCCGATACCGCCACGAACCGCAGGACGACAGCGGCACGCGCACCGCGAAATCCATCACCGCGTCCCTTCCCGCGTACCAGTCCACCAGCGGAGGCATCGACCAGGTGACGTCCTCGGTGAGCAGCGCGACCAACGCCCGGGCGTCCCCCCGTTCCAGCGCCTCGGCGTAGGAGGTGACGATCTCCCGGACCCCGCCGTCACCGAGGGCGCGCAGGGTGCGCAGCTGTGAGACGGGAGGAACCCTCGTCGACACCCCCACCCGCGCCCGCTGGAGGGCGCTGTTCACCGACGCGGTCGAGGTGCCCATCATGGACGCCACCTCGGAGGCGGAGTAGCCGAGCACCTCCACGAGCAGCAACGCGGCCCGCTGGTTCCCGGGCAGGTGTTGCAGCGCGGCGACGAAGGCGAGTTCCACGGCCTCGCGCTGGTCGTACCGGGCTTCGGGTCCGCGGGACACACCCTCCGGCGCGCCGTGCGGGTAGGGCTCCAGCCAGGCCACCTCGGCACCGGACGACCCCGGTGTCACGTTCGTGTTCGCCGGGCCCAGGTCGACCGGCAGAGCCCGGCGTCGGCGTCCGGCGAGCTGGTCCAGGCAGGCGCGGGTGGTGACCGTGTAGAGCCAGGAGCGCAGCGACGCCCGTTCCTCGAACCGCGACAGCCCTCGCCAGGCCCGCAGCATGGCCTCCTGGAGCGCGTCGTCGGCGTCGTGGGCGGAGCCAAGCAGGCGGTAGCAGTGCGCGTGGAGCTCGGGCCGCAGGGGCCGCACGAGGCGGGTGAAGGCGTCCTGGTCGCCGTTCCGCGCCAGGACCAGGTCCGGTTCTCGCGCGCTCGTCACCGGATCGGGACCGGGAGGGCGCGTCATGACCGATGATTCTGCCGCACGGCGTCGGTCTCCCTTCCGGAACCACCACACCGAGCCCAGGGAGGGCAGCGACATGACAGCTGGGCACCACGCGGAACCACCGGTCTGGTTCGACATCTCCAGTCACGACGCTCCTCGTGCGCGGCGCTTCTACCGGGAGATGTTCGACTGGCCGATCCGGGAGATCGACGGCGGCTACGCGCTCGTCGGTGAGGACGACGACCCGGTCGGCGGCATCGGTCAGGCCGGCCCCGACAGCCCCTACACCGGGATCACGGTCTACTTCCGGGTGGCGGAGGTCGACTCGGCCCTGGCCCGAGCGGAGCGGCTGGGTGGGACCCCGGTCCTGGAACCGGTCGACGTGCCGGGGCAGGGCCGCATCGCCGCGTTCGCCGACCCGGAGGGCCACGTCATCGGGCTGTCGAGCGGCTGAGCCCGGCCCGCCTCCCCTACCGGGCGGGAGGCGGCCCGCCTCCCGCCCACTCCCCCAGGACCAACGAACGAACCGGAAGGTGGCCCCATGAACCAGAACCACGCGAAACGCGATCTGCGCCGGCTGCTCGACGAGGCACGGGAGGCGATGCTCTGGAAGCTGGCGGGGCTCACCGAGTACGACGCCCGCCGGCCGGTAACCCCGACCGGGACCAACCTGCTCGGGTTGGTCAAACACGTGACGGCCGTGGAGATCGCCTACCTCGGGTACGCCTTCGGCCGGCCCTATCCCGAACAGCTGGACTGGATCGGCCCCGAGGCGGAACCGAACGCCGACATGTGGGCGACCGAGGCGGAGTCCCGCGAGGAGATCGTCTCCCGGTACCGCCGGGTGTGGGCCCACTCCGACACCACCCTCGACGAGTGCGCCCTGGACGCCGTCGGCCACGTGCCGTGGTGGCCGACGGACCGGGCGACGGTCACCCTGCACCAGGTGCTGGCGCACGTGGTGGCGGAGGTCCACCGGCACGCGGGGCACGCGGACCTCGTGCGGGAACTGCTCGACGGTGGCGTGGGCCGGCTGCCGGGGCAGGAGGACGTCGCCGCCGGCTCCGCGGAGTGGTGGTCGGCGTACCACGCACGCCTGGTCGAGGTCGCGGAGGGCTTCCGCCAGCGCTGAGAGCGCGTGGCCCGCCGTCGCCCACCCCGTGGGCGGCGGTGGTCAGCGCACCCGGCCCGGCTCGGAGGGGCGCTCCGGTGTGGGAGGGCGCCGGTCCCCCGGCGACACGACGACCTCAGAGGGGAACGGGGATGGAGTCGATCCGGTACTGGCCGCCGACCTGCACCACCCGCACGACCACCCGCTCGGAGCCGCCCCCGACGTAGTTGAGGGTCACCGACAACCGGCCGGCGTTGTCCCCCGTCACTCCCTCGCCGTGGATTCCCTGGTAGGAACCCCCGGTGTCGTTCTCGGACCAGTACTGGGCGAAGCCCTCCCGACCGCCGTACATCTCCTGCGCCCTCGGCGTCAGCATGTTCCACGCGGTGTCGCTGCCCGGGCTGGCGAAGAACGGCTGGAGCCAGGGGCCGACGCTGCCCCACTGGTTGACCGTGGCGGAGGTTTCGGTGCCCTCCTCGATGGGGTCGCCGAAGTCCTCCTCCAGCTCCTCGGCGTCGGGAACGACTCCCTCGTCGTCCTCCTCGTCCTCACCGGGCACCGGCTCGTCCGCGCTCTGGCTGGCGGAGGGTGCCGCGCTCTCCCCGGAGTCGCCCGTGGCGTTGTTCACCATGATGAACCCGGCGATACCACCGCCGAGGACCAGCACGACCACCGCCGCGATGACCATCACCTTCGCGTTGACACCACCGCCGTCCGCGCCGCCGGTGGAACCACCCGACGTGCCGGGCCGGGTCGTCGCCCTGGTCTCGGCGGGAATCGGCGACGGCGCCTCCCGGGTCTTCTCCGCCTTCGTCTCGGGCGGGACCGGTGCGGCCGCCGTCTTCGCCGGTGCCACCGGCTGCGGCATCCAGGGTGCGGCACCGCCCTTGGCCACGGCGGCCAGCGCCTCGCTGGCCTTGCGCATCGTCGGCCGGTCGATCGGGTCCGGCTGGAGGAGGCTGGTGAGCACCGAGGTCAACGGACCCGCCGCCTCGCTGGGCGGGTCGAGCCGGCCGGCGGCGACCGCGTGCAGCAACGCGAGCGGGTTCTGGTTCTGTGCCTCCGGGTACGGGCTGCGTCCCTCCACGGCCTGGTAGAGGGTGATGCCGAGCGCGAACACGTCGGAGGCGGGTGCCGGGTCCTGCCCCCTGGCCACCTCCGGGGCCAGGTAGGCGGGAGTTCCCGCCACCATGCCGGTCTGGGTGACGGTGACGTCACCGACGACGCGGGAGATCCCGAAGTCGGTGATCTTGGCGACGCCGCCGTAGTCGATCAGGATGTTGCCCGGCTTGATGTCGCGGTGGACGATCCCGGCGGCGTGGGCCGCGGCCAGGGCCGCCGCGACCTGGCTGCCGATGAGGGCGACCTCCTCGGGCGGCAGGGAACCGCGGTCGTCGAGGACGGCGGCCAGGCTCCTGGACTCCAGGAACTCGATGACCAGGCACGGGTCGCCGTTGTGCTCGGCGACGTCGAAGATGGCGATGGCGTTGGGATGTTGCAGTCTGGCGGCGATCCGCGCCTCACGCATGGCGCGGCGCCGCGCCATCTCGGTCTCCTGCGCGGTCAGCTCCGGCCGGAGCAACAGCTGCTTGATCGCGACCATCCTGTCCAGGCGCTCGTCATGCGCCTGCCAGACCACGCCCATGGCGCCACTGCCCACCCGCTCCAGCAGACGGTAGTGGCCCGCGATCACTTGCCCCTTTTCGATGACCGGTTACCCCTCGTACACACCCCAACCCTGGAGTGGGGTTGATCTGCACCAACACCCCATACGGTAGCCGACGCGGGAACACGCGCCGACACCGTGTGGACCTTGATCCGGGAACTGAACAGGTGTTTCACGCCGAGGTGACGGCGGGGCGGTCGGCCGTCCGGGGGAACGGTCCGGACGGCCGACCGAGCACTACACCGTTCGGAGCAGGACCACGGGTCGTCCCCCGTCCCCGACTACGCCGCGTGGGAGGTGGTCACCTCGGCGAGGTAGGACCGTGTCCGGTCCGGGTCGAGCAACCAGTTCCGGAAGTCCGAGGGCCTGTCGAAGCCGTTGGCGAAGCGGTCGGCCACCTCCGGGTGCTCACCGGCGGCGCCGAGCACCTCCAGCACGTGGGGTGCCGGTGGCGCGAGCATGGCGTTGGTCCAGGCGGTGACCGTCTCCGCCTCGGCCCAGTAGGCCTCGAAGGCGGAGCGCATGAACGCCTCGTCGAGTGGCCCCTCCCCGGCCGCGGTGATCGCGTCCAGGTACACCGCCGCGCACTTGCTCGCGTTGTTCGACCCCTGGCCGGTGATGGGGTCGTTGGCCACGACGACGTCGGCCATGCCGAGGGCGAGCCGGCCGGAGGGCAGGCGTCCCACGGGCTCGCGGACGACGGGCGGGTAGCCGCCGACCAGCGTCGCCTTCGGGTCGGTGAGCTCCACCCCGTGCGCCCGCTCGTACTCCCAGGGAACGTACTGCCGCATGAGGTCGAGGGTCCTGGCGAGGTGTGCCTCCGGATCGTTGCGCACGTCGGAGAAGCAGTCGAGCGGACCGTCCGGGAGCCCCTCGAAGAACAGGATGTCGCAGGGGCCGCTGAGGGTCAGGGAGGGCATGACGAACAACTCCCCGAGCCCGGGGAGCAGGTTGCAGCGGACCGCGTTGACGTCCGGGTGCTCGGGCCGAGGGGCCAGGCCGTGGACGTAGACGACCGAGAGCGCGCGCTGCGCCGAGGTGTAGTGGGAGCGGGCCGCGTCCCGGTCGAAGAGGTCGACGAGCTCACCCTTGCCGGCGGCGACGACCGTCAGGTCGAACATGACGGTGAGGGAGTCCAGGTCGGACACGCTGACGGGGTGGATGACCAGGTGCCCGCCCGCGCGCTCGAACTCCTCGAGCCAGCCCGCCATCTTCACCCGCTGGTCGACGGACTGCGCCGGCTGGTCCAGCCTGCCCAGCCAGTTGATGGCCCGGCCGCCGTCGGGTCCCCCGACCGAGACGCCGAGGCCGTGCACCTCGGGCGCCTGGTCGGCCCAGAAGTCGACGCCCAGTTCCCTCTCGTGCGCGAGGGAGCTGCCGAACATCATCTGGGTGGACATCACCCGGCCGTTGCGGATCTCCTCCGGCGTCCGCGCTGACATCAGGGTGACGTCGTAGCCACGACCCACCAGCCCCAACCCCAGCTGCAGCCCGGACTGCCCTGCTCCGACGATGAGAATCCTGCGCACAGCGGTTCCTTCCTTGTCCGAGAAAGCCCGGTGGTCTCTCCCCTGCAACCGGACAGGCACCTGTTCGCCGACGTTCGCGACGCCTCGCACCACTCTCCTCGCGCGGACGCGAGCCGCCACCCCCCGTTGAGGTGAATCCGGGCCGCCGCGCGCCGGGCGGCGGCCCGCAGTGTCCTCCTTCGTCAGTTCTCCTCCCGGGGGTCCGACCGCCCACCCGGCCGGACCCACACCAGCACACCCGCCCCTGGCTGGGCGGGGAAACCTCCCGACACGCCCGCCCGGCCCCCCGACCGCACCCGGACGAGTGGTCCTGGCGGCCTCAGGCCGCCGGTTCGCCGAGCGAGGCCAGGTACGCCCTGGCCTTGTCCTCCTCGAACAGGAAGTTCGCGAAGTCCGCCGGGTTGTTGAAGCCGTTGGTGATGCGGTCACCGACGGCGGGGTGCGTGTTCCCGGCGGCCAGGAGGTCCAGCACGTGCGGCTCGGGCGGCGCCAGCAGGGTGTTCGACCAGCGGGTGGAGTGCTGGGCGTACTCCCAGTACCGCTCGAAGGTGGCCGTCATGAACTCCTCGTCGAACGGGCGGTCGCCGTGTTCGACGATGCTGGTCAGGTAGGACGCGGCGCACTTGCTCGCGTTGTTCGCGCCCTGGCCGGCGATCGGGTCGTTGACCACGACGACGTCGGCCATCCCCAGCACCGCCCCGCCGGAGGGGAGCCGGCCGACGGGCTTGCGCACCATCGGGTTGACCCGACCCGTCAGGTTGGACCGCTCGTCGGTGATCCGCACCCCCGCGAACCGGTCGCGCTCCCACGGCGCGTACTCCTGGAACAGCGCGACGGTCCGGTCGAGCTGTTCCCGGGGCCCCGGCGAGTCGCCGAAGCGGTCCAAGGGCCCTCCGGGGATCGCCGACACGTAGAGGATGTCGCAGGGACCGGTGTGCGTGAGGCCGGGCATGATGTACAGCTCACCCAGGCCGCCGATGAGGTTGATCCCGATGATGGTGATGTCGGGGTCCTCGGGGGCCAGCCCGTGGGTGTAGACGATGGCCACGGCCCGTTGCGGGCCGGAGAACCGCGACCGGGTCGGGTCCCGGTCGAACATGTCGACCAGTTCACCCCGGCCGGCCGCCACGACGGTCAGGTCGTAGAGCCGGGCCAGTCCGTCCAGGTCGGACACGGAGGCGGGGTGGATGATGACGTTGCCACCGCGGTCCTGGAACATCTCCAGCCAGGTCGCCATCTTCACCCGCTGGTCCACCGACTGGGCGTAGGCGCTGAAGTCGCCGTGCCAGTTGACGATCCGGGTCCCGTCCGGTCCGGTGGCCGAGAGGTGTTTGCGTTTGATCCGCGGGGTCTCCGGCTCCCAGAGGTTCAGACCGTGGTCCCGCTCGTGTTGCAGGGCGGTGTCGAACATGACCTGGGTGGAGGTGACCCTGGCGTTCCGTATCTCCTCCGGGGTGCGGGCGGAGATCACGGTGACCTCGTAGTCCTGCTCCTGGAGGCTCAGTGCCAGTTGTAAGCCGGACTGCCCACTGCCCACGATAAGAATTCTGCGCATCGACTCCACTTTCCCCGAACCGTTCCGGTGCCGACCACGGCGAGCCCCTTCACCCGGTCACTGCCAGCGCGTGCTTGATCGCCTCGGTCAGGACACCCCTGGCGTCGACGCCCTCCCGGGCGTCGCAGTTCACGATGGGGACGTTCGGGCCGACGGCGAGCGCCTCCCGGACCTCCTCCAGCGGGTAGACCGGTGCGTCGTCGAACTGGTTCACCGCGATGATGAACGGGACGTCGCAGTCGTTCTCGAAGTAGTTCACGGCCGGGAAGCAGTCGGAGAGCCGCCGGGTGTCGACCAGGATCACCGCGCCCAGCGCGCCACGGACGAGGTCGTCCCACATGAACCAGAACCGGGGTTGCCCCGGGGTGCCGAAGAGGTACAGCACCAGCTCCGAGTCCAGGGTGATCCGCCCGAAGTCCATGGCGACGGTCGTGGTGGTCTTGTCCGGAGTCTCCTCCAGGTCGTCGACCGGGGCGCTGACCTCCGTCATCAGCGCCTCGGTGCTGAGCGTCGGCACCTCCGACACCGATCCGACGAAGGTCGTCTTGCCGACCCCGAACCCCCCGGCGATGACGATCTTCGCGGAGATCGCCGAGGCGTCGTCGCCCTCAGGAGATGGTCTGTAGCCCACGAAGCACCCTTTCGAGCAGGTCTCGTTGGTCTTGCTCGCTGTCGATACTGGTCGCGTGTACCCGCACCCGGCCCTGGTCGCTGAGGTCGCAGACCAGCACCCGGACGACGCCGAGTGGCAGCTTGAGCCTGGTGGAGATCTCGGCGATGGACTGCCGGTTGCGGCAGAGCTCGTAGATCCGCCATGACTCGGGGATCAGGGTCTTCTCCAGCGCCGGGTCGAACTCCACCACCGAGATGAGAGTCTCCAGCAGGAGCGGCCGACGGGATCGGGTGCGCCCGCCGGTCACCAGGTACGGCCGGACCCGGGCGCTCTTACGCGGATTGTTGGTCACGACGCTCCTCGTTCCTCACGCGTCACCCCGGCACCGGGCCGGCGGGTGACGGTCACGAAGTCTTCGCCTCGCTCAGCTCGGTACGCAGTTCGGGGGAGAGCACGTGCGCGGCCTTCTCCACCAGCAGGGTCATCTGGTAGGCGACGACCTTCATCTCGCACTCACCGGACGCCAGCACGGTCAGGCACGACCCGTCGCTGACCGACATGATGAACAGGTAGCCCCGTTCCATCTTGATGATGGTCTGCTCGCACGCGCCCTGTTGGAAGAGGCGGGAACTGCCCTGCGCGAGGCTGAGCAGACCGCTCGACATCGCCGCGAGCTGTTCGGCGTTCTCGACCGCCAGGTCCTTCGACGCCGTGAGCAGCAGCCCGTCGACGGAGACGACCACCGCGTGGGTAACCCCGGGGACCTGGTCGACGAAGTCGTTGACCAGCCAGGCGAGGTTCTGCGCCTCATTACTCGATGGACGACTCATGTCAGCCCGTCCCGCTCCTTCGTAGTGGGGTTCACTGGTTCGCGCCCGCCCGCGTGGGCCGTCTCCTGGACGACGTCGGCCGGGGAGTCCGAGTTCTGGGGGTCGGCTTCCCCTGCCGTGGCTGCGGACCGGGTCGCGCCCGCGGCGCGCCGGCCGCGCGGCTGGCGGCGCGCCGGGTCCGGTCGCTCGGCCTCCGCCTTCGTGGTGGAGCTCGCGTCGGATCCGGCGGTGCTCTCCGGTCCGGCGGGTGCCGAGGTCCCGTCCCGCCCGGTGGCCGGCTCGGTGGGCGGTGCGGCGTGAGCCGTCGCCGCGGTCTCCTTCCTGGCGGCGTCCTGTCCGAGCTCGAAGCCGTCCAGGGCGTCGTGCAGGGCCTTCGCGGCCTGGGCTGACGAGGGTCGCTCGGTCGCGGCCCTCGGGCCCTGCTCGGTGCTCGACGCGCGGCGGGGGGCGCGCTTGGGCAGTCCACCGCTGGTGGTGCCGTTCACCTCGGATCCACTGGTGGGCGTCGGTTTCGCGCCACCGGAAGGGCGGGGAGGCGCCGAGGAGGCCGGTGTCCTGGTGGGGAGCGGACTGGCGCCGGCGGTCCGAACGGCACCCCGGTCGGGGGAGGTGGGGGCGCGGCCGGGCAGCGGCGGCCGCTGGGGGT
>NZ_AGVX02000146.1 GCF_000239155.1 Actinoalloteichus spitiensis RMV-1378 | reverse complement strand
TAGTGAAACTCTTTCAAGTTTAACACTTTGAGGTGAAGTACCGACGAGCGAAGCCAACACGGGCTCCGAGGACGCCAGAATTTTTCGCATGAAAATTTCAGCATCCCCGGCCCACCGGTCGGCGTTGGATGGTGAAGAGCACGGAACCACGCACGCGTTGGCTGCTTCCAACAGTGGTCGGCCCCGGCGCACACCGGCCGTCCAGTGACCGACAACCTCCCGTCGGGACCCCCCGCGGAAGGTGCACATCCAGCCGCTACTTCGGGGAAGCGGGGTCCGCGAATGATCCACTACCAGGCGCCGGAACACGTCCTGGTGCCACGTCGACTCACCGGGCCACCGTCCAGGGGCGGGTCGGGCGGTCCAGCTCCCGGACCCCGCCGCCCCTCCGAACTGGAGTACGAGCGGGCCGCCCGTTCCACCGAGGGCGAGTCGGTGTGGCCCGGCCTCTTCCGCCGGCAGCTGCACCGGGTCGACGGGCCGCAGAACCGGGTGCGCATGGGCGACGCCTACCTCATCCTGTCGGCCTGCGGCGCGCTCGCCCTCCCCTCGGTGGGAGGCCAGCCAGCCGGGTATGCGCTGTGCTCCCGGTGTTTCCCGCGCTGAGACCACGCCCGGGTCCGCACGGCGCCGGGCCGCGCGACACCGGGGAGCACCACCCCAGGACCAGCGGGTGGACCACCGGGTAGCCCTGCCCCGACGAGCCGGACCGGGAGCACGCCGAGGCCGGCAGCGCCCCGCCGCCTGTGTCACCAACCACTGTCCCGCCACCCGGACGCGTAGCGCCCCTACAGTCGCACTGGGTCCCGACGGTCCTCGACGGCGACCCGCCGTGGCGACGAGCGCGCTGCTCCTACCGTCAACCCGGACCCAGGCTGCCCGGTCCCCACCACGGCACGGACCAGGAACGGAGCCCGGCGGCACGCGACCGGCGGCGCTGGGAGGGGTGGAGCCGGTGCGCCAGCGCATCGACCTGGGCGGCGGAGCCGTCCTGGGCTACCGGCGGGGCGGCGTCCCCGGCGGGCCGCCCGTCGTCGTGCACCACGGCCTGCCAGCGCACGACCGTGCGGTGGAGTCGTGGCTCGCCCGTGCCGAACGGCACGGGCTCGACCTCGTCGTACCGGACCGACCGGGGCACGGGCTGTCGTCACCGGCGCCGTGGCGGTCGCCGCTGGACGTGTGCGCCCCGCTCGCCCTCCTCGCCGAACGCCTGGGCCTCGGGCCCTTCGACGTGGTCGGCGTCGCCGTCGGCGCCCCGTACGCCTACGCGACCTCGGTGGGCCTGGCGAGGAGGACCCGACGGGTCGCGGTGCTCGCCGGCCGCCCGTTCCCGCCCCCTTCCGGAGGCGGAGGCCGGCGGGGCCAGGGCGACGCGGCGCGACCGCCCCCGGTCACGACCTCCGGAGGGCCGGGCACCGACGAGCCGTCGGGCGTGGCCCAGGACCGCCGGCTCGTCGGCGGGGACTGGGGCTTCTCCGCCGACCAGGTGCGCCACCCGGTGTGCCTCTGGCACTGGCGGGAGGACGAGGAGGTGCCCTTCCCCTCGGCGACGGCGAGCTGGGCACTGCTCCCCCACGCCGAACTGCGGGTGCGCCCCGGGGCCGGTGATCCCCTCGACCCGGTCGCCGAGGACGAGCTGTTCGACCTGCTCACCGAGGGCCGGTGAGGCAGGGACCGCGCCGACGCCGGCACCCGCCGCGACGCACGCCCCCACCGGCGCGCCAGCCGGTGACAGCGCCCTCACGCCGGACGCGCACGGAGCCACAGGTGCCAGGGCACCTGGCGGTCCCGGTCGTTCGTCACCCAGTCCGGGGTGGGCTCGCGCAGTGCCTCGAGGAGCAGACCCGCGTTCTCCAGCGCCCGGGTGTAGTCCTCCAGCGGCCGGTACCAGCCGTTCCACACCATCCGGCTGCCGTCGACCACCTGCTCCACCTCGAACCGCTCCCGCGCGAAGTACGAGCGGGCGATGACCCGGGACGCACTCGGGTCGTCGGAGGACGGTCGGCTCACGTTCGCCACCGGGTGAGTGATGGAGACGCAGAACGCCCGCCGGGCCGCAGCACGCGAGCCGCCTCGGCCACGGTGCCCGTCAGGTCGTCGACGTCCATCAGCACGTTGTGCGAGACGACCACGTCGAAGACCCCGTCGGCGAACGGCAGCGCGGTGCCCTCGGCCACCGCGTACGCACCACCGTGATCGGCGTCCCGCGCGGCGCTCACCAACGTGGGTGATGCGTCCACGCCGTGCACCCGGTGACCACGGGCCCGCAGCTCACGGCTGATCCGCCCCTCGCCGCAGCCCAGGTCCAGCGTCGCGGCGCCCGGCGGCGGAACCAACGCCAGGAAGCGCTCCCGGAGGTGCCACCAGGAGTCGAAGCCGGGTCTGCGCGCCCAGGCGATCCAGTTCCGCGCCTGTTCCTCCCACGCCCGCGACAGGCGCCCGGTTCCCGCCACCACTCCAGCGTAGGCACTGCGGGCCGCCGCACCAGTCGTGTCGCGACGAGTGGCCACCTCCTACTCCGTTCGGCGTCCCACGCTCGACCGAACGCGAGACGAACTCGCAACCGGCCGGCACCCGCCAGGAGGGTCGCACCGGGCGGGCATGATTCAGGGCGCGAGCGGAGGCCAACCCGGCCTCCACGGATGCGGGGAGCGTTGGTGCCGGACTTCCGCGGTGACTTCGAGACTCACCTGACCGTGCGGGCGGACTCGGACCCCGGGCGGCTGGCGGCCTGGGCACGGGCGCACGACCTGAAGTTCACCCACATCCTGCTGTCCCAGGGAAGGACGGCGTCCCAGCCGATGCTCACCTACCCGGGCTGCGGATCGCTGACCGAACAACGCGCCACGGCGAGGACCTGGACGAACCGGCTGGCCAGGGCCGGGTACGAGGTGGTGCGCGTCAAGATCGAGGCCGCGCCCTGGAACGCGGACGTACCCCTCACCGAGGAGGCCGCCGCCACCCTGCCCACCCACTGCCACTTCGAACACCACGTGAAGCTGCTCCTGCCAGACGAGGAAACCGTCCGGCTGGTCACGAAGGTGGCCGCCGAGCACCGGGCCCGGGTGTCCCGGAACGCCCGACGCCCCGCCACCGGGGGCGGCCACGAACGGTTCGTCACCCAGCGTTGCTACAAGGTCGGGCGCCAGACCGCCCGGGCACGCCTCGACATGCTGCTGGACGGCCTCGGCGCCACCGGCTGCCCGGTTCTCGAGGTCGAGGAGGAGTTCGTCGTCGTCGACGACAACCCCGCCGTCGACGACGGGTGGTTCGAGCGGAGCTACCACCAGATGGCGTCGTCCTGGCGTCTCCTCCAGGGTGTCCCGCTCGCCCGGGACGAGTTCACCGACGGGGTGCCGCCGACCCCGGCCAGGGGCACCGAGCTCTTCCCCACCACCTACCTGCCGCTGACCCACGGCGCGGGCGCCACCCAGGCACCCATCTTCGATCCCGCCCTCAAGCAGTACGACCGGGCGTTCCGCGCCGGTGAGCCCGCCTTCACGGACCCGCTCACCGGGCAGCGCTGGTACCACACCCGACGGCTGGTCATGGACCACCTGTTACGCATCATCAGTCGGGCCGGTTGGGCCGAGCACCTCCTGCTCCGGGGCAGCCGGCTGCTCAAGGCCTGGCTGCCCGAGGCCAGGGAACCGGGCGACCTCGACTTCGTCGTGTTCCCCCACAAGATCAACCCGACCAGCCCGTGGGCAGTGGACTTCTTCGAGCAGTTCGTGGCGGCCGTCGCCTCGGCGGCCACCCTGGACGGCTCGATCCGCCTCGACACCCGCGACGTCGCGGTGGATCCGATCTGGACCTACGAACGCGCCGAGGGCCGTCGGCTCGTCATCCCCTGGCACGCCCCCGGCCTGCCCCCGGGAAGCGTGCAGCTCGACTTCGTGTTCAACGAGGAACTGCGCGACCGACCGGTGATCACCCAGCTCGCCGCCTTCGACGGCGGCGCCCCGATCCCCCTCGCCACGGCCAGCCCGGGCCTGTCGCTGGCGTGGAAGATCCTCTGGCTCGCGAGCGACTCCTACCCGCAGGGCAAGGACCTCTACGACGCCGTCCTGCTCGCGGAGGAGTTCCCGCTGCGGCTGGACCTGCTCCGCCGCGTCCTCCGCCCGGAGCTGGAGCGGGGAGCCGACGACTTCGACGCCTCGGCGATCCTGGCGTTGGAGGTGGACTGGGCGGAGTTCGTGGCCGAGTACCCCACCATCGTCGGGGACGCCGACCTGTGGCTGCGCCGCCTCGCCGAAGCCCTGACGCCCACGTTCCGCCCGCGCACGGTGACCAGGTGACCGTTCCGGCGCTCCTGGCCGGGTCCCGCCGGTGACCGGGGCCGTCCCGCGCCCGACGCCCCTCGAACGCGGGTCGAACGCCGCGTCGATCGCGAACGCCCTTGCCTTCGACAACCGGGGGTTGGTTGACTCGGGGCGGGCATGACGACGTTGTCACCCACCGCACCGCCCGCCCGGGTGACGCCCGCGCGGCCCCCGCGCCGCCTCCTCCCGTCGACGTCGTCCCCGACCTCCGAGCAGCGGAAGTGGTGACCATGTCGACGAGGACACGTTCCCGCCTCACCGCCGTGTTGGCCGTGCTGATCACGGCGCTGGTCGGGTCGCCGGTGGCCGCTGCCGCCCCACCGGTCCTCGGTCCCGAACCGGTGCGGGTCATGCCGCTCGGCGATTCCATCACCGGCTCCCCCGGCTGTTGGCGGGCCCTGTTGTGGCGCGACCTCCAGGACTCCGGGCACACGGACGTGGACTTCGTGGGCACGCGGGCCCCGCAGGGCTGCGGCTTCCCGCACGACGGCGACCACGAGGGCCACGGCGGGGCTCTCGTCACCGAGGTAGCCAGGCAGCACCTGCTCCCCAGCTGGCTGGCCGCCACCGACCCCGACATCGTCCTCATGCACTTCGGCACCAACGACGTGTGGAGCGCCCGTTCCACCGAGGACGTCCTCGACGCCTACGACGTCCTCCTCGACCAGATGCGGGCGGCCAACCCGCGGATCCGGCTCATCGTCGCCCAGATCCTCCCGATGGACGCGCCGAACTGCCCCGAGTGCGCCCAGCGGGTGGTGGACCTGAACGCCGCCGTGCCCGCGTGGGCGGCGGAGCGGAGCACGCCAGGCTCCCCCGTGCTGGTCGCCGACCACTGGACCGGTTTCGACACCGACCTCCACACCTATGACGGTGTGCACCCCAACGCCGAGGGGGATCGGCGGATGGCCGACACCTGGTACGCGGCGCTGACCCCACTGCTCTGAGCGGTTGGTCGCCGGGGAGCGCCGGTTCGCCGGCGGGAGGAGCCCCCGCCGCCCGGCGTCCGGCGGGAGGACGAGCGCGGTCGGTCCCCCGCCGCTCCCGTGCACTGCGGTTCCCGGGCACCGGCCGCGACGGCGGGGAGGCGGTGGGGGCCGACGCCGTCCCGAGCGGCACTCGTTCCGGCGCGGCGCCCCCGGTGCTCGACGACCGCCGGCGGACACGGCAGCGCGGCCGCACCCACATTGTCGGTACCGAACGGTACCGTACGAATCGGCCGTGACCACGGCTCCGCCAGCGCGGCCCGCCACCGCCGGCGGCACCCGGACCAGGAGGAACACATGTCGTTCCAGGCCTACCTCGACACCATCGAGCGCAGGACGGGGCTCACGCCGCGACAACTGCTGGAGATCGCGAGGGCCAAGGGCTTCGACGACCCCTCGGTGAAGGCCGGCGTCATCCTCGACTGGCTCCGCGAGGACTACGGGTTGGGACGTGGCCACGGCATGGCACTGGTCCACGTGATCAGGAGGGGCCCGCGGATCGACGCGAGGCACGTCGGAACGAGCGGATCGCACCGCGACGAGTCGGAGATCCTCTGGCTCGACGGCAGGGAGAGCCGCCCCTCCTGATCAGGGCGACGCGCACCCGGTGCCGGCGCGGGAGGCGCCCCACAGGACGAACACCGGCTCCGACCGCGACCGGGCCGTTCTGGTCGAGGCGCCGGTGGCAGGTCCTCGCCGGGGGCACGCCCTCCTCCCCGAGGCCTCAGCCCGCCTCCTCGTCGCGCCGGTAGGCACGGAGGAACGCCCGCACACCGGCGTCGACCACCGGTGCCAGCTCCGACTCGGAGACCGGCCTGGTAGCGGCGGCGAACATCGTCTGATTGCTGGGTATCCACAACAGCATCCCGGCGAAGTGGTTCGCGGCCAGCAACGGCTCCGGAACATCCAGCAGACCACGGGCGTCGAGCACGGAGAGGCAACGCCCCAGGGTGTCGAGCATCGGGAGGAAGCCCCGCTCCCAGTAGAAGAGCCCGAGTTCGGGAAACCGCGTCGCCTCGGCGATGACCAGGCGTCGGAGCTGCTGGATACGCGGGTTCATGATCGAGCGGGCGAACCGGTCAGCCAGGTCCCGCACCGCCTCCTCGGCGGTCCCCACCTCGGCCATGCGGTCCACGAGCGGGAGGAACGGATTGCGGACACGGTCGCACTCGGCGCGGATGAGCGCGGTGAAGACGCCCTGTTTGTCGCCGAACGCCCTGTACAGGGTCTGCTTGGACACCGAGGCGGCGGCGGCGAGTTGATCGGTCGAGGTACCGACGTACCCGTTGGCCACGAACGCCTCGAGGGCGCGCTCGAGCATGAGCTCGCGTTTGGCCTCCCCCTTCGAACCCGCGGCGGATGTCGACTCAGCCATCTTGACCTCCAGAGTACCGAACGGTACCGTACTTACCGCGAGTACCGATCGGTACTCATGTCGTCGAGGAGCATAGTGACCACTCACATCGTGACCAGCGCGGACGGAACGCCCATCGCCTTCAGCGTGACCGGACCAGCGGACGCACCCGCCATCATCAGCGTGGACGGCGCGACGATGTTCCGGGCGATGGACTTCAGCGACGGGGCGGTCGGTCGCCAGCTGGGTCAGGCGTTCCGCTTCGTCACCTACGACCGCCGGGGACGGGGCGAGAGCGGGGACACGCACCCCTACGCGGTCGAGCGGGAGATCGAGGACATCGCCGCCCTGATCGACCACCTCGGGGGACGCGCCGCCCTGTTCGGTGTTTCCTCCGGCGCGGTGCTGGCACTCCGCGCCGCCAAGGCGGGTCTTCCGATCGACGCGCTCGCCTGCTACGAGCCACCCTTCGTCGTGTCCTCGGACCGTGAACCGGTCGCGGCCGACTACGTCGAGCGCCTGGACCTCGCGGTCGCGGACGGCCGCCCCGGAGACGCCGTCCGACTGCTCATGACCGAGGCCGCCCTGACACCGGCGCCGGTCGTGGACAGCATGGTCGAGCAACCGTTCTGGCCAGCGCTGGAAGGGGTCGGTCACACGGTCGCCTACGACGGACGCATCATGGGCGACACCATGCTGGGCCGGCCCGAGGCGCTCGACGTCTTCCACGACGTCGGGACACCCACCCTCGTCCTGAGCGGCGGCGCCAGCGATGCCTGGATGACGACGGCGGCCGAGGAGTTGGCGAAGCGGCTCCCCAACGCCACGGTGGAGGTGCTACCCGACCAGACGCACCAGGTCGACCCGGCCGTGCTCGCCGCAGCCCTGTTCCGGTACTTCACGTCGATCGCGAACGCGCCGGCGGGAGCGTGACGGGCTCGGCCGGTTGTTCCTCGACTGGCGGCCACCGGCCGGCTCCCCGACCCGTCGACCGGGCGTGGTGGCTTCCGGCGGTGGCCACCGCTCAGGTCAGGCGACCTGCCGAACGTGGAGCCCGGGGGTGAGGACGTGCCTGCCCCCGGCTTCCACTCCGGCCCCGCGGAGGACCGGAGGGAGCGCCAGGGCGGCCGGGGCCACGAGCGGGGCCCGGCGCGGAAGCCGGTCCCTGCCCTCCACGACGGCGGGCACACCGGGGGGCCCACCTCCGCCGACGCGTCCCACCCCGGTGGTGGTGGTGGTGGAGCGGCGGTTGGTCCGCCGGCCCGTTCTCCCGACTCGTGGACCGCCGCCCAGACGGGCCACCTGCCCGGCACACCGGGCTCGCCCCGGGGCCCCGGCGCCCGGACGGGACACGTCGAAACCGGTGTCCACCGCGCGCGTCCTCGGCCAGGGGAGACCCCGCCCGGGTGGGCGGCGCGCTCGGTTCAGGCGTCGCCGGTGCGCAGGCCGACCGGGCAGCTCACCCCGGTGCCGCCGATGCCGCAGTAGCCGTTCGGGTTCTTCCCCTCGGACAGGTACTGCTGGTGGTATGTCTCGGCGTAGTAGAAGTCCCGCAGCGGTTCGATCTCGGTGGTGATGGTGCCGTGGCCCGCCTGGGAGAGCGCGCGCTGGTACTCGTCCCTGCTGGCCAGGGCCTCGGCCCGCTGCGCCTCGTTTGTGGTGTGCACGACGGACCGGTACTGGGTGCCCACGTCGTTGCCCTGCCGCATGCCCTGCGTCGGGTCGTGCCCCTCCCAGAAGACCCGCAGCAGCTCGGCGTAGGACACCTCGGCCGGGTCGAACACCACCAACACCACCTCGGCGTGCCCGGTGAGCCCGCTGCACACCTCCTCGTAGGTGGGGTTGGGGGTGCTGCCGCCGGCGTAGCCCACCGCCGTGGACCACACGCCGGGGGTGCGCCAGAAGATCCGCTCCGCTCCCCAGAAGCAGCCCATGCCGAACACCGCGGTGGCCGTCCCGGCCGGGAACGGCGGTGTGATGCGCCGCTCCGGCCACACCGCGTGCCACTCGTGCACGGCCATCGCCTCCGCCCGCCCGGGCAGGGCGGACGCGGCATCGACCGGGGTGCTCCCACGCTGACCGAACCACGTCATGCCGCCCACTCTACGGACGGCGTCGCACCGGAACCAGGGACCGGCTGCGCGGAGGACCG
>NZ_AGVX02000147.1 GCF_000239155.1 Actinoalloteichus spitiensis RMV-1378 | reverse complement strand
GGGCGGCCCGCAGCTCCCCCACGGCGTCGAGCAGGCGCGCCCGCAGGGCCGGCGCCGCGTCCAGGTCTACGTGGAAACCGCCGGCCGCGCCGGCGCCCCCGAACGCGGCGGGCAGGGCCAGGGCGACTCGTGCGGACATGCGCTCACCTCCACCATCCAGTGGACCAGCGCCCTGGTCAAACGGTGGTGTGCCGCCGGAGCCGAGCTGGCGGATGCCGGTTCAGGGTGGCCCGGCGTCCATCCCGCGTCCGGGGCCGGTCAGGGGGCGGGCGCGACGTCCTGCCGGACACCGGTGTGCCGGGGGCGTGCCGTCAGAGGATCGGCGCGGGTGCGTAGCCGGCGGCCGTGGGGTGGCGTTCGACGAGCTCCTCGACGCGGCGGGCCACCGCGTGGGCCTGCGGGCTGGCGGCGCCGGTGAAGGACAGCCGGTCGGCCAGCAGCGCGTCGAGCTCGGACCTCCCCAGCGGGAGCCGCTCGTCGGCGGCGAGCCGGTCGAGCAGGTCGTTGCCCCTGGCGCCCTCCTCGCGCATGGTCAGCGCCGCCGCGACGGCGTGTTCCTTGATGACCTCGTGCGCCTGCTCCCGGCCGACCCCGGCTCGCACCGCCGCCATCAGCACCTTGGTGGTGGCGAGGAAGGGCAGGTAGCGGTCGAGTTCGGTGGCGATCACGGCGGGGAACGCGCCGAACTCGTCCAGCACGGTGAGCATCGTCTCCAGCAGCCCGTCGATCGCGAAGAACGCGTCCGGCAACGCGACCCGGCGGACGACGGAGCAGGAGACGTCGCCCTCGTTCCACTGGTCGCCGGCCAGTTCGGAGGTCATCGACTGGTAGCCGCGCAGCACCACCATCAACCCGTTCACCCGCTCGCAGGAGCGGGTGTTCATCTTGTGCGGCATGGCGCTGGATCCGACCTGGCCGGGTTTGAAGCCCTCGGTGACGAGTTCGTGGCCGGCCATCAGCCGGATCGTCTTGGCCAGGCTGGACGGGGCGGCCGCCACCTGGACCAGGGCGGAGACCACGTCGTGGTCCAGGGACCGGGGGTAGACCTGACCGACGCTGGTCAGCACCTGCTCGAAGCCCAGGTGGTCGGCCACCCGGCGTTCCAGTTCCGCCAGCCGCTCCGGGTCGCCGCCCAGGAGGTCGAGCATGTCCTGGGCGGTGCCCACCGGGCCCTTCACCCCGCGCAGCGGGTACCGCTCCAGCAGCTCCTCCAGCCGGCGGAGGGCGGCCAGCAGTTCGTCGGCGGCGGTGGCGAACCGCTTGCCCAGGGTGGTGGCCTGCGCGGCGACGTTGTGCGACCGCCCGGCCATGACCTCCTCGCCGTGTTCCAGGGCGAGCCGGGCCAACCGGGCGAGCAGCGCCACGGTGCTGTCGCGCACCCAGAGCAGGCTCTGCCTGATCTGGAGCTGCTCGACGTTCTCCGTCAGGTCCCGGGAGGTCATCCCCTTGTGGATCTGCTCGTGCCCGGCGAGCGCGTTGAACTCCTCGATGCGCGCCTTGACGTCGTGGCGGGTGATCCGCTCCCGCGCCGCGATCGACTCCAGGTCGACCTGGTCGATCACCCGCTCGTAGTCGGCCACCGCCCCGGCGGGCACCGGGATGCCGAGGTCCGCCTGGGCGGTGAGCACCGCCAGCCACAGCCGTCGTTCGAGCACGATCTTGTGTTCGGGGGACCAGATGGTGGCGAGGTCGGCGGAGGCGTAGCGGCCAGCCAGCACGTTGGGGATACGGGGCTTCGACGTCACGTCAGGGGAGCTTACGGAACACGCCGGGAGGGGGGACGGCGGCGGCCCGCACCGGGGCCAGCGGGGCGGACGTCGACGACCCCGGGCCTCCCCTGGGAGTCCCGTCCAGCCGGCCGGTCCGGGCGGGTCGTTCCGGCGCCGCTCACCGCCGTGGCCGCAGGTCGATCTCCGGATCGGTGGCCAGCGCGGCCAGGATGTCGAAGCCGGGAGCAGGCAGGGGTCGTTCGTCCGTCGTCCGGCCGCCCATGTCGTAGGTGTAGCTGGTCATCATGAGGGTGCTGCCGTCCGGTCGGAAATGGGTGACCGACCACAGCATGGGCGGGGCCTCGTGCTCGTTCAGCACTTTCACCGAGTACTCGAGCAGCGAACCGTCGCCGACCAGCTGGTACCCGCAGGTCTCCTGCTGCTCCTCGCAGGGGTGGTCCGATGGTCCCGGTGCCGCGCCGGGGAAGGTGTGCTGGAAGACCACCTGTCCGTGGCCGTACCCGTCCTCGAACCCGAGGTTCCCGTTCACGTGCGTCTCGCCATCGACGAAACCCGGCCCCTCGTTCCCGATGTAGTCCACGGACAGCGCGGACAGCTCGGGTGCCAGCTCGGCCAGCCGCTGCTCCAGGTAGGGGACGACCTCCGCCGCCCGGGCCGCCATCTCCTCGGCCTTGGTCGCCGGTGGTTCGCCCTCCTCAAGGTCCTCGGGAACCCAGTCCGCCGGCGGTTCGTCCAGCAGGTCGGGCGGCAGCCACGAGCGCCAGTCGTGGTGCCGGAGGATCTCCCGCCGCTCCGCGGCCCCCGCCGGCTCCGGTGCGGCGACCGAGCTGGCGGGTGCGGCCGGGACGAGCCGGGAGATCACGTCCGGACCGTCCAGGAAGGTGGAGGAGGCGAGGAGCAGCGCGGAGACCGACAGCACACCGCCGGCGGAGGCCAGCGCCGCCCGCCGGTTCCTGCGCCGCTCCCGGCACCGCTGGAGCGTCCGCTCCAGGTCGAGGGCCATCGGGGGTTCGTCGGATGCCACGTCCCGGAGCCGCTGGCGTACCTCGTCCTCGTCCATTCCTTCGTCCTCTCCCGCGCCCGACCCCTGTTCCCGGCGGCGGTTCGCGATCTCCTGTCCGTGCTGCGGGTGCTGCTGTGCCGAGGTGCCGGTGCGGGTGGGTGGTCAGCCCGGCAGGTGGGTGTCACCGGTGGTGGGGGTGGGCCGGAGCGGGCGGCCCACCCCCGTGCGGATCAGCCGCCGGTCCGCAAGTCGATGTCCCCGTCCGTGGCCAGGTCGGCCAGCCCGTCGAAACCGGGGACGGGCAGCGGCCGGTGGACCTGCCCGGTGGGGAAGTCGTAGTTGTAGCCCCAGACCGAGAGCACGGAACCGTCCACCCGCAGGTGGTCGACCGCGTAGAGCATCGCCGGGGTCTCCTCCGGCCCCCAGCTGCTCACCGCGTACATCACGGCCGACCCGTCGTCGAGCAGCTCGTGGCCGCAGGCCTGGGCGGCGGAACAGTTCAGGTCGGGCGTCGCGTCGTCCCAGACACCGGGGAAGTTGTACTGGAAGGCGACCTGGCCGGGGCCGTGGTCGTCCTCGTAGCTCACCTCGCCCATGACGTAGTCCTGCCCGTCGTGGAAGCCCGGCCCCTCGCCGCCCAGCTCACCGATGGTGACCTCGGTCGCTTCGGGTGCCAGCTCCCTGACCCGCTCCTCGATGTGCGGGGCGAGTTCGGCGGCCCTGGCTGCCAGTTCCTCGGCCGAGTGCGTGGGGGGCTCGGCCTCGACCGGTGTCCACCCGGTCGGCGGTCCGGCGGCCAGCCCGGCGGGCAGCAGCTCGGCCCAGTCCCGGCCGGGTTCTTCGGCGGGCGGCGGGGTCGGCGCCGAGGAGGAGGCGACGACGGGCTGGTCGGCGAAGGCGAGGCGCACGCCGTCACCGGACAGCAGCCCAGGGCCGACCAGGACCGCGCCGGAGACGGCGAGCGCTCCGAAGCCCGCCGCCACCACGGCCACGGCGTTCCCCCGTCGGCGCCCCGTGCCCGGGCCGACGTCGTCCGACGGCTCCCGCCTGCCGGCGGAGTCCCGCTCCGCCGTCCTGCCGCTGTTCTCGTTCATCATCAACGTGTCCTCTCCACGACCAGCTCGCCCGCGCCGTAGCCCAGGCGCACCAGGGCAGCCCGGAGGGCGCTCAGGCCGCGAGCGGTCTGGCTCTTGACGGTTCCCTGTGAGCACCGCAGGACGGTGGCGGTCTCCGCGACCGAGAGGTCCTCGAAGTACCGGAGGACGATCGCGGCCCGTTGCCGAGGCGGCACCTCGGCCAGTGCCCGGCGGACCAGGTCCCGTTCCCACCGCCGTTGTCCCCGTTCGGCGGGATCGGAGCCCTGGTCGGGGACGTCGGGAACCGCGTCCACGCGGTTCTCGCTCCGCCGCCAGGGCCGTCGCACCTCGTCCAGCCAGCACCGCGTCAACACCTTCCGGACGTAGGCGTGCACCGTGTCCCGTCTGCTGACCCTCGTCCAGGCCTGGTAGAGCTTGACGAAGGCGGTCTGCACGAGGTCGTCCGCGAGGTGCCACTCACCGCACAGCAGGTAGGCGGCGCGCCTCAGGGGCGCTGCCTGCCGCTGGGCGAACTCGCGGAACCGTGCCTCGTCCTCGGCCCGCATCCGCTCCCCTTCCCGCGATACCAGTCTTCTCACGCGGGGCGGGGGACCGAGGTTGCACGTACGGGCGACTTCTCGCGCGGGTTTCGTCGGCCGGGGCCCGGCTGCCCTTCCGACGCGCCTCCCGGAGGTGGTTCGCGGTCACGCACGCCAGGACGCGCCACGGCAGCGGAGGCCGGGCCGGGCCGGTATCGCGAACGGGTGGGTGGAGTGGCCGGGTGCCGGGAACCGCCCCAGCGGGCGGGGCACCCAGGCGTGGCGGGGGAGGCGGTGGGGAGCGGCCGTCGCCCCTGGACCAGGACACGACGGGCACCGGCCGTCCCGAACGGAGCGTGCTGTGGCGGCCCGGTCCCGAACCGGCCGTCCGCGCCGTTACGCCGGTCCCGGCGCGCGCCGCACGCTCACCCGTCGACCCCGGGCCGGACCTGGACCGGGTTGATCAGCGACGAGCACGCTCCAGGGCGCGTTTCAGCTCCACTGGACGGGAACAGACGACCAGGTACTCCCAGCCGTCGCTCATGGTGATGCGCACGCCCTCGCCGCCGCGCATGACCAGGGTCCGCTTGCCGCGTCCCGAGACCCGCCACCCGGAACCACCGAAGTCGGCGGCGCGTTGGGGCCCGGCGTCCTCGACGGCGGTGATCTCGGCCGTCGGCAGCCTCTTCCGCACGATCGGCCTGGCCACCAGGACGAGCTGCCGCTCACGGACCTCGACGTCTCCGCTGGAGAGCAGGATGAAGAGCCCGGACAGCGCCCCGGTCACGACCCCCACGACCAGCCCGGCGACGTTCTCCTCGACGAAGAGGTGCAGGCAGACCACGAGCACCACGGTGCCCACTCCGACGACGAGCCCCACGACCCTCACCCAGGTGGGGGCGGGAAGCCGCTCCCGGTGGAGCACTCCACCCTGGCTGGCCTCGTCCCTCGAACCCACCACACCATCCCCGTTCTCCCGATCGCGCCGCCCGCTCACCCTAGTGGGCGGACGTGCTCGGCGAGGCCAGTTGCTCGAACGGTCTCGTGTTCCGTCACGCGGTGCCCGCGACCGACCGGGTGCCCCCTCGGGCACGCCCGGTGAGGCCACTGGGCCGACCGGACGGTGGGGCGTCATCCCACCGGGCGGGAGACCGCGGGCACGGCCCCCGAGCCCGGGCACCGGCGCGAGGGATCAGCCACCGCGCAACTCCTCCAGGGCGAGCAGGAGTTCGTCGGGCTCCGAGCAGACCACCAGGTAGCGACGACCGTCCACGAGCTCCACCTCGACGCCCTCGCCGGCCGTCATCACCAGCGCCCACCGGCGCCGCCCGATCCGGCACCAGCCGAGGACGGGCAGCTCACCGGAGGTGAGGGGCTCCACCCGACCGGAGCGGCGCGACCGGGCGATGTCCCCACCGGCGACCGTGCGCCACAGCCGGGGAGGGCACCGCAGCACCAGGCCGTGCCCCCGCACCGAGACGCTGGCGCCGGCGGTCGCCGCGAACACCGTGATCGCACCGCCGATCCCCGCGCCGACGAGCAGCGCCGTCGAGGACAACCCGACGAGGACGTGGGCGAGCCCGATCGCCACCACGACCGACGCGCCGGCCAGCACGCCCGCCCACCGGAGCAACCGGGGCGCGGGCAGTCGTTCGTGGAACAGGACCGTGGAACGGCCGGGGTTCCGGGCGGGGCCACCGTCACTCACCCCAACCCCCTCGAGGCCCCGCCACCCGCCGCGTGCCGACCAGGGGCGAGACCGCCGGTAAGCGTAGAGGAGCGGACCGTGGCCGGTCGCCGCACCGGGAACTCCCCGTCAGCGGGACGCGGTGACCTCCCCGTTGACGGCGCGCAGCGCGATGTCGCCGCGGTGGTGGGAACCGGTGAGGTGTACGAGCGAGACCCGCTCGTAGGCGTCCCTGCGGGCGGAGTCGAGGTCGGGACCCGTGCCCACCACCGACAGGACGCGCCCACCGGCGGACACGACCGCGCCGTCATCCCGGCGTCGCGTACCGGCGTGCAGCACCCCGTCCCCCTCGCCGCCGGAGATCACGTCGCCGGTCCTCGGCCTCCCCGGGTACCCCTCGGCGGCGACGACCACGGTGACGGCGGCGCCCTCCGACCACTCCAGCGGTGGCAGCTCGGCCAGCCGACCCGAGGCCACCGCGGTGAGCGGCCGGGACAGGGGGGTGCGCAGCAGGGCCAGCACCACCTGGGTCTCGGGATCGCCGAAGCGGCAGTTGAACTCGATGACCTGCGGTCCTGTCGAGGTCAGCGCGAGACCCGCGTACAACAGGCCCGAGAAGGGGGTTCCCCTCCTGTCGAGCTCCTCCGCCGTGGGGCGCACCACCCGCTCGACGATCTCGTCGACCAGCCCCGGGTCCGCCCACGGCAGCGGCGCGTAGGCGCCCATCCCACCGGTGTTGGGACCGGAGTCCCCGTCGCCCACCCGCTTGAAGTCCTGCGCGGGGAGCAGTGGCACGACGGTGGTGCCGTCCACCAGGCAGAACAGGGACGCCTCCGGGCCGTCCAGGAAGGATTCCAGCAGCACCGGGTGGCCCGCGTCGAGCAGGGTCATCGCGTGCGCCCGCGCCGTGTCGAGGTCCGGGGTCACCACCACGCCCTTGCCGGCGGCGAGCCCGTCGTCCTTCACCACCCAGGTGGGGCCGAACCGGGCCAGCGCGGCGTCCAGGCGGGCGGGGTTGTCCACGACCTCGCTGTGGGCGGTGGGCACACCCGCCGCCGCCATCACGTCCTTGGCGAAGGCCTTCGACCCCTCGATCGCCGCCGCGGCCCTCGACGGTCCGAAGCACAGGATGCCCGCCGCGCGGACGGCGTCGGCGACCCCGGCGACCAGCGGGACCTCCGGGCCGACGACGACGAGGTCGGCGTTCCACCGCCGGGCGAGCACGGCCACCGCGTCCGGGTCACCCTGGTCCACGCCCAGGGTCTCCGCGAGCGTGGCGGTACCGGCGTTGCCCGGGGCGCAGGCGAGCGCGGTCACCTCCGGATCGTGGGACAGCGCGAGCAGGAGCGCGTGTTCGCGGGCGCCTGAGCCGATAACCAGGATTCGCACGAGGCGCGAGCGTAGTCGGCCCGCCCGGGAGAACCGGCAGGAACCCCGGTCGGGGGCGGCCGGGCACCCCTGTCGCCCCCGACCTCGGTCCCGGACGCCGTCCACGGCTCGCGTGTCGGGCGCGGCCGGCCCGCCGGTCCTAGAGTCGGACCGGAGCCGGCGCCGCGCGGGTGGCGGACCCCGCGGACGGGTGGAGGCGGTGGTGCGGATGGGGCCTCTCCTCGTCGTGCTGCTGTGCGCCCTGACCGTCACGGCGTTCGCCCGGCGCCGGAACCTCACCGCGCCGCTGCTGCTCGTCGTCGTGGGACTGGCCGCGTCGGCGCTGCCCGGGACGATCGACGTCGAGATCCCGCCGGAGCTGCTGCTCACCGTCGTCCTGCCACCCCTGCTCTACACCGCGTCCCAGGACAGCTCGCTGATCAGCTTCCGGGAGAACTTCCGCGCGATCGCCCAGCTCGGCGTGCTGCTGGTCATCGCGGGCACGCTGGCGGTCGGTTTCCTCGCCTACGCGCTCATCCCCGGCCTGCCGCTGGAGGCCGCGCTGGTGCTGGGCGCCGTGGTCTCGCCGCCCGACGCGGTGACGGCGTCGGCGGTCGGTCGGCGGCTGCGCCTGCCGCGCCGGGTGATGTCCGTGATCGGCGGTGAGAGCCTGGTCAACGACGCGGCCGCCCTGAGCCTGTACCGGGTGACGGTGGCGGCCGCGGTCGGCGCGACGGGGTCCCTCCTCGAGAGCGTCGTGCTCTTCGTGGAGGCGGCCGTCATCGGCACCGCCCTCGGGTTGGTGCTCGGCGCGGCCGTGCACTTCGTCCGGATGCGCCTCGACGACCCGGAGGTGAGCACCGCCCTCAGCGTGGTGCTGCCGTTCGGGGCGTTCCTGGTCGCCCAGGGACTGGGCGGTTCCGGTGTGCTGGCGGTGGTGGCGGCCGGACTGTACGTGGGACACCACAGCCCCCGGGTGGGCGTCGCCGGTCGGCTCCAGGAGCAACAGGTGTGGAAGACGGTGAACCTGCTGCTGGAGAGCCTCGTCTTCGCGTTGATCGGCCTGTACCTGAACCAGATCCTGCGGGAGACGGCGAGTTTCACCGCGAGCGGCTGGACGCTGGTGGGGTCCGGGGTCCTCGTGCTCGCCGCCGTCGTCGTCTTCCGCGTGGCCTGGCTGTTCGCGATCACCTACGTCCCGGGCCTGTCCACGCTGTTGGCGCCCACCCGACCCAGCCAACGGCTGCCGGTCAGGCAGACCGCCGTGATCGCCTGGACCGGTATGCGCGGGGTGGTGACCATGGCGGCGGCCGGCGCGATACCGCTCACCACCGAGGCCGGCGACCCGTTCCCGGCTCGTGAACTCGTGCAGTTCCTCGCCTTCTCGGTGACGATCGGGACCCTGCTCCTCCAGGGGCTCTCGCTGCCCTGGCTGACCCGTCGCCTGGGTGTCCACGACGGTGGCGAGGCGGAGCGGGACGCCCGCGCCGAGGCGGCCGCGCGAAGGCTGGCGACCCGGGCCGCGGTCCGCAGGCTGGACGAACTGCTCCCGGTGGACCCCGTGCACGGCCGCGGCGGGGAACGGGAACGCCTGGCGGCGCGGCTGCGCGGGGTGATCGAGTACCAGGGCCGCGCGGCGATCCGGCAGATCGGTCGCGACCCCGCCGAACGGGGGGAGAGCGGCCACCGCGAGTTCGTGAGGCTGCGGAAGGAGCTGCTCGACACGCAGCGGGCCGCGTTGATCGCCCGCCGGGACACCGGCAAGCTCGCTGACGAGGTGTTGCGCCGCATCCTCCACGAACTGGATCTGGAGGAGGCGGCGCTCGACAACTCCTGGCGGAACCGTTGAGGT
>NZ_AGVX02000148.1 GCF_000239155.1 Actinoalloteichus spitiensis RMV-1378 | reverse complement strand
AAAAAGGGGGACGGCTCCCGTGGGAGCCGTCCCCCGTCGCCCCGGCCGGCGGCACGCCGTTGTGCGCCGACCAGAAGTCGAACGGCCGTCCGTCGACGGCCTGCCCAGCCCGGAGGGTCCGGTCAGACCACCGCGAGCGGCAGGGCCGTCGGGTGGACCGGGGCGGGCAGCTGCGACCCGCCCGTCAGGTGGGCGTCGACGGCCGCGGCCACCGAACGCCCCTCGGCGATCGCCCACACCACCAGCGAGGCACCCCGGTGCGCGTCGCCGCAGACGAAGACGCCCGGCTGGCTGGTCTGCCAGTCCGCCCCGCACCCGATGACCCCGCGCGGGGACAGGGCCAGGCCGAGGCCGTCGAGCAGGGGCATCCGCTCGACCCCCTCGAAACCGATCGCGAACAACGCGAGGTCGCAGGGGAACTCCTCGACCTCGTCCCCGACGGGCACCACCTGTCGCCGGCCGTTGGCGTCGCGTTCGACCCGGACCTGGCGCAGGCGGACCGCCCGCACGTGCCCGTCCTCGTCCCCGACGAACTCCTCGACGGCGACCTCGTACCGCCGCTCGCCACCCTCGTCGTGGGCCGGGTAGGTGCGCAGGATCAACGGCCAGGTCGGCCACGGACTCCGCTCCTCGTCCCGCTCGCCCGGCGGCTCCGGGTACTGGTCGAGTTGGAGGACGCTCGCCGCGCCCTGCCGGTGCGCGGTGCCGAGGCAGTCGGCTCCGGTGTCGCCACCGCCGATGATGACGACGTGCTTCCCGGCGGCGGTGATCGCGGCCGGGCCGTCACCCTCGCACTCGCGGTTGGCCTGCACCAGGTGCTCCATCGCCAGGTGCACCCCGGTCAGCTCCCGCCCGGGGACCTCGGCGTCGCGGCCACGCAGGGCACCGACCGCCAGCACCACCGCGTCGTGCCGGGACCGCAGCTGGTCCACCTCGAGGTCCACGCCGACCTCGCAGCCGGTCACGAACCGGGTTCCCTCGGCGCGCATCTGCACGAGCCGCCGGTCGAGGACCTTCTTCTCCATCTTGAACTCGGGGATTCCGTACCGGAGCAGCCCCCCGAGCCGGTCGTCCCGTTCGTAGACGGTGACCTCGTGCCCCGCCCGCGTCAGCTGCTGGGCCGCCGCGAGCCCCGCCGGGCCGGACCCGACCACCGCCACCGAGCGGCCCGTGGGAGCGGTGGCCGTCACCGGCACCACACTGCCCCGTTCCCAACCGATGTCGGCGATGGTCTGCTCGACCCGCTTGATGGCGACAGCGCCACCGGCCCTCGGGGAGAGCGCGACGACGCAACCGGCCTCGCACGGAGCCGGGCAGAGCCGGCCGGTGAACTCCGGGAAGTTGTTCGTGGCGTGCAGGCGCTCGCCCGCCTCGTCCCAGCGTCCCCGCCGCACGAGGTCGTTCCACTCCGGGATCAGGTTGCCCAGCGGGCAGCCGGCGCTGCTGGAGTGGCAGAAGGGAATCCCGCAGTCCATGCAGCGCGCGGCCTGCGTCCGCACCTGCTGGTCGCGCTCCCCGCCGTCGAGCGCTGCGTAGACCTCGTCCCAGTCGCCGAGGCGCTCGTCCACCGGACGCTTCGCCGGCTCCTGCCGGGCGTGCTTGAGGAAGCCGTGCGGGTCAGCCACGGGATGCCTCCATGATCGCCTCGTCCTCGTCACGGCCCTCCGACCGCGCTATCCGCACCGCCTCCATCACCCGCTGGTAGTCGGCGGGCATCACCTTGGTGAACCCCGTGGAGCGCCGTGGCCAGTCGCCCAGCAGCGAGGAGGCCAGGCGGGACCCCGTCAGCTCCTGGTGGCGTTCCACGATGCGGCGCAACCACCGCAGGTCCTCGGCGTCGGGGCGTTGGAGCCGCACCATGTCCTGGTTGACCCGCACCGGATCGAGATCGAGGACGTAGGCGATGCCCCCGGACATGCCCGCGGCGAGGTTGCGCCCGGTGGGACCGAGCACGACGGCGCGACCACCGGTCATGTACTCGAACGCGTGGTCACCCACGCCCTCGGCCACCGCGACCGCACCGGAGTTGCGGACGCAGAACCGTTCCCCGACCTGACCGCGCAGGAAGATCTCGCCGCTGGTGGCGCCGTACCCGATCACGTTGCCGGCGATCACCTGGTCCTCGGCGACGAACGGGGCGTCGGGGTGCGGGCGGACGACGATCCGCCCACCCGAGAGCCCCTTGCCCACGTAGTCGTTGGCGTCGCCGACCATCTCCAGCGCGACGCCGCGCGGGAGGAACGCCCCCAGCGACTGCCCGGCGGAGCCGGTGAGGGTCACCGAGATGGTGCCCTCCGGCAGGCCGTCACCGCCGTAGCGGCGGGTCACCTCGGAGCCCAGCAGCGTGCCCACCGTCCGGTTGACGTTGCGGACCGGCAGTTCGAGGTGCACGGCGTGGGCGTCCTCCAGCGCCGCCTCGGCGAGCTGGATGAGCGTGCGGTCCAGCGCGTGCTCCAGCCCGTGGTCCTGCGCCCGGACCCGGCGCCGGGCGGCCCCGTAGGGGGCGGTCCCGTCGCGCACCCCGGCGGGAACGTTCAGCACCGGCGAGAGGTCCAGGCCCCGGCTCTTCCAGTGCTCGACGGCCTCGTCGGTGTCGAGCACCTCCGCGTGGCCGATCGCCTCGTCCAGGGTGCGGAACCCGAGGGCGGCCAAGTGCTCACGCACCTCCTCGGCGACGAAGTGGAAGAAGTTCTCCACGAACTCGGGCTTGCCGGTGTACCGGCGGCGCAACTCCGGGTTCTGGGTCGCGATGCCGACCGGGCAGGTGTCCAGGTGGCACACCCGCATCATCACGCAGCCGGCGACCACCAGCGGGGCGGTGGCGAACCCGTACTCCTCCGCCCCCAGCAGCGCGGCGACCACCACGTCACGCCCGGTCTTCATCGCGCCGTCCACCTGCACGGTGATCCGGTCGCGCAGCCCGTTGAGCAGCAGCGTCTGCTGCGCCTCCGCCAGACCGATCTCCCAGGGCGTGCCCGCGTGCTTGAGGGAGGTCAGGGCCGCCGCGCCCGTTCCTCCGTCGTGGCCGGAGATCAGCACCACGTCGGCGTGGGCCTTGGCGACCCCGGCGGCGACGGTGCCGACACCGACCTCGCTGACGAGCTTGACGTGGATCCTGGCCCGCTCGTTGGCGTTCTTCAGGTCGTGGATCAGCTGGGCGAGGTCCTCGATCGAGTAGATGTCGTGGTGCGGTGGTGGGGAGATCAGGCCGACCCCGGGCGTGGAGTGCCGGGTGCGGGCGATCCACGGGTACACCTTGTACCCCGGGAGCTGCCCGCCCTCGCCCGGCTTCGCGCCCTGCGCCATCTTGATCTGGATGTCGCTGGCGTTGACCAGGTACTCGCTGGTGACACCGAACCGGCCGGAGGCGACCTGCTTGATCGCCGACCGGCGTTCCGGGTCGTAGAGCCGCTCGGCGTCCTCGCCGCCCTCCCCGCTGTTGGACCGGCCGCCCAGCCGGTTCATCGCGATCGCGAGGGTCTCGTGGGACTCCTGGGAGATGGACCCGTAGGACATCGCGCCGGTGTTGAACCGCTTGACGATCTCCGAAGCGGGCTCGACCTCGTCCAGCGGAACCGGCGCGCGCTCCTCGGAGCGGAACCGGAACAGCCCGCGCAGCGTCCCACCGGCCCGGCTGAGCCGGTCCACCTCCTCGGTGTACCTGCGGTACACCTCGGCCTGCCGGGTGCGGGTGGCGTGCTGGAGCAGGAACACCGTCTCCGGGGAGAAGAGGTGCAGTTCGCCCTCCCGGCGGTACGCGTACTCGCCCCCCACCTCGAGCCGCCGGTGGGCCCGGTCGGTCGGGTTCTCCGGGTAGGCGCGGCGGTGCCGGACGGCGACCTCCTCGGCCAGCACGTCCAGGTCGACCCCGCCGAGCCGGGACTCAGTGCCGCTGAAGTACTCGGAGACGACCTCCCGGTCCAGGCCGACCGCCTCGAAGACCTGCGCGGCCGTGTACGCGCCGACGGTCGAGATGCCCATCTTCGACATCACCTTCAGCACGCCCTTGACCAGCGCCCGGACGTAGTTGGTGACCGCCCGGTGCGGCTCGATGCCGGTGATCTCCCCGGTGGCCACCATGTCCTCGATCGTCTCGAAGGCGAGGTAGGGGTTGACCGCGGCGGCGCCGAAGCCGAGCAGCAGCGCGATGTGGTGGACCTCGCGGGCGTCACCGGTCTCCACGACGAGGGCGACCTTGAGCCGCTCCTTGGTGCGCACCAGGTGGTGGTGGACGGCGGAGACGAGCAGCAGCGCGGGAATCGGCGCGTGGTCGTGGTCGGAGTCCCGGTCGGAGAGCACCAGGACGCGGGCCCCGGCGGCGATCGCCTCGGACGCTTCCTTCCGCACCCGCTCGACCGCGGCGGCGAGGGCCTGCCCACCTCCGGTGACCTCGTACAGCCCGGAGAGGACGGTGCAGGAGAAGCCGGGGAGGTCACCGTCGTCGTTGATGTGGATGAGCTTGGCGAGCTCGTCGTTGTCGATGACCGGGTGCGGCAGCACCACGTGGCGGCAGGAGGGCGGCGAGGGGTCGAGCAGGTTGTGCTCCGGACCCATCACCCGGGCGACGGAGGTGACGACCTCCTCGCGGATGGCGTCCAACGGCGGGTTGGTCACCTGGGCGAAGTGCTGCACGAAGTAGTCGTAGAGCATCCGGGAACGCTGGGAGAGCCCGGCGACCGGGGTGTCGGAGCCCATCGAGCCGAGGGGCTCCGCGCCGGACACCGCCATCGGGGTGAGCAGCACCCGCAGCTCCTCCTCGGTGTAACCGAAGGTGAGCTGTCGGCGGACCACCGAGTCGTGGCTCTGCACGACGTGGTCACGGTCGGGCAGGTCGGCCAACGCCAACAACCCCGCGTGCAGCCACTCGTCGTATGGCCGTTCGGCCGCCAGTTGGTCCTTGATCTCCGCGTCGTCGACGATGCGCCCCTCGGCGGTGTCGACGAGGAACATGCGGCCCGGCCGCAGCCTGCCCTTGGCGACCACCTGGTCGGGCGGCAGGTCGAGGACACCGGTCTCGCTGGCCAGCACGACGCGGTTGTCGGTGGTGCGCCACCAGCGGGCGGGCCGGAGGCCGTTGCGGTCGAGGACCGCGCCGACGAGGGTGCCGTCGGTGAAGGTGACGCAGGCCGGCCCGTCCCACGGCTCCATGAGGCTGGCGTGGAACTGGTAGAAGGCACGACGCCGGGGGTCCATGGTGGCGTGGTTCTCCCACGCCTCGGGCACCATCATCATCACGGCGTGCGGCAGGCTGCGACCCCCCAGGTGCAGCAGCTCGAGCACCTCGTCGAAGGAGGCCGAGTCGGAGCCGTCCTCGGTGCAGATCGGGTACAGCCGCTCGAAGTCGCCCTCGATGATGTCCGAGGCCAGCAGGGCCTCCCGCGCGCGCATCCGGTTGCGGTTGCCGCGGATGGTGTTGATCTCACCGTTGTGGGCGACGTAGCGGAAGGGGTGGGCCAGCGGCCAGGACGGGAAGGTGTTGGTGGAGAACCGGCTGTGCACCAACGCGATGGCACTGGTCAGCCGCGGATCCCGGAGATCGGGGAAGAAGGCCGGCAGCTGTTCGGTGGTCAGCATGCCCTTGTAGACCAGGGTGCGCGCGGACAGGGAGGGGAAGTACGCCCCGTAGCCCTCCTCGCGGCTGATCCGCTCCACGCGCCGGCGCAGGCAGAAGGTCCGCCGGTCCAGCTCGATCCCGGCCGGTGGGTTGGCCGCCTCGGTTCCCGCGACCACCAGCATCGCGAAGTGCGGCATGCAGGACCGGGCGCTGGGCCCGACGTCCGCGCCGTCCGGGTCGACGGGCACGTCCCGCCATCCCAGCACGCGCAGCCGCTCCTCCTCGGCGATCCGCTCCACCAGGCCGACGGCCCGTTCCCGCTCCTCCTCGTCGCTGGGGAGGAAGGCGACCCCGGCGGCGTAGGTGTGCCGCCCCCGGTCGTCGGGCGCGGGCAGGTCGAGGCCGGTCACGGCGCGCAGGAACGCGTCGGGGAGCTGCACCAGGATCCCGGCGCCATCGCCGCTGGAGGGCTCCGCGCCGGCGGCGCCCCGGTGCTCCAGGTTGGCCAGGGCGGTGAGCGCATCGGCGACGATGCCGTGCGACGACCGTCCTTCCACGTCGGCGACCATCGCGACACCGCAGCTGTCGCGTTCGTCCTCCGGACGATAGAGCCCCGTAGCGCCGGGGGTGGTGGAGAAGATCACGGGCAGACCTCCCTCATCGTCCTACGAACTTGAATCCTCAAGTTTCAGGCTTGGGTTCGACGGGACGACGATGGCCCGCTCACTACACCCGGAAGATGACACGGGCGTTTCATTCATGTGGCCCTAACAGTAACCTCATCATCCCTACCGACCGCAAGAGTGAAGTTCGCTGTGTCGGGTAACGATTTCACCGGCAACAGCGATAGACGAGGTTGATACCCGCAGCGGCGCGGAGAGGTCTCGCACCTCGACAATACCTGGCCAGCCCGCTCGGCCGGCGATTCCGGGCGCGGCTCCCGCCATCCGGGCGCCCCGCCCGGTCCCGAGGTGAACGGATTCACTCCGCGTTCACCAACGACCACCCGCCGGTGGTAGCCGGCCTGCTCCGTTCGGGCGCCCGCTGTTCACCGGATCCGTTCAAGCCGTTCTGGTACGGTGCCGCTGCCGGCCGACCAGGGGCCGGCGGCGTGTGTGGCAGCGAAGTCCGGTGGGAGTCCGGCGCTATGCCGCAACTGTCATGGCCCCCACAGGTCGAGCCAGGCCGCCTGCCACTCCACGCGACGTCACCACTCCCGGCACAGGGGTGGAGTGTCGTCCGCACCTCCCGGTCCGGCGGGTCGGCCGCCTCCCCGTGTCGGCCGAACCCAAGGATCAGGTGTGAACCTCCGATCTCGTCTGGCGGCACTGCCCGCACTGTCCCTCATCGGGGTCGCCGCCCTCGCAGGCTGCGCCAACCGGGAGGAGGCCGCCGACCCGTCGGCCGCCACCGCCACCCAGCAGACCCCCGCCACCCAGGACACCACCGAGGCGGGATTCCCGGTCGAGGTGACCCTGGGAGACACCGAGCCGGTCACCATCGACCAGCGCCCGACCAGCATCGTGTCGCTGACCCCCACGGCCACCGAGATGCTGTTCGCGATCGGCGCCGGGGACTCCGTCGTCGCGGCCGACACCTACTCCGACTACCCGCCGGAGGCCCCGACCACCGAACTCGACGGCATCAGCCCGAACATCGAGGCCGTCAGCGAGTACCAGCCCGACCTGGTCATCTCCTCCGGTGACTCCCAGGAACTGCTGGACGCCATGGCCGCCATCGACGTGCCGGTCCTCGTCGTCGGGACCGCCGGTGACCTGGAGGACAGCTACCAGCAGCTCGTCGCCCTCGGGGAGGCCACCGGGAACCAGGAGGCCGCCGAGGCGCTCGTGGCGGACATGCGGGCCGAGATCGACCAGATCGTCACCTCGACCGAGACCCCCGAGGAACCGCTGACCTACTACCACGAGCTCGACCAGACCTTCTACTCCATCACCTCCGGCACCTTCGCCGGCCAGGTCTACGACCTGTTCGGCCTGGAGAACATCGCCGACGCGGCGGACGGCGGCGACTACCCGCAGCTCAGCCCCGAGTTCATCCTGGAGGCCGACCCCGACCTCATCTTCCTGGCCGACACCAAGTGCTGCGGCCAGTCGGCCCAGACCGTCGCCGAGCGGCCCGGCTGGGACACCCTCTCCGCCGTCCAGGAGGACGGGATCATCGAGCTCGACGACGACCTCGCCTCCCGCTGGGGCCCCCGGGTCGTCGAGTTCGCGGAGGCCGTGGGCGCCGCCGTCAACGACGTCACCGCGCGGACGAGCTGACCGGACGCCCGTGCCCCCCACCCTGCGGTCCGGCCGGGGATCCCCGGCCGGACCCGCCCCCGCTCCCCGCGCGACCCGGCTCCGGGTCCGCCACCTCGCCCTCGCCCTCGCGCTGCTGCTCGCCGTGACGGTGTTCTCCGTCCTCCTCGGCGCCGCCGACCTCGGATGGCAGCGGGTCCTCGGTGAACTGGTGGCGCAGGTGACCGGGGGGACCTCGCCGCTCTCCGAGCGGGAGGCGGCCATCCTCTGGCAGCTGCGCGTCCCCCGCGTGGTGCTCGCCTGCCTGGTAGGAGCGGCCCTCGCGGTCTCCGGCGCCGCCTTCCAGGGCGTGTTCCGCAACCCGCTCGCCGACCCGTACCTGCTGGGAGCCGCGGCCGGCGCCGGTTTGGCGGCGACCATCGTCGTGGCGGCCGCCCCCGGCACCCTGGACTGGGTGATCGGCCCGCTCCAGGTGGCGGCCTTCTGCGGCGCCCTGTCCGGAGTCGTCCTCAGCTGGGTGCTCGGACGCACCGCCGGTCACGGCACCGGCACCCTGATCCTGGCCGGCGTGGCCGTCTCGGCCTTCCTCACCGCCGGCCAGACCTTCGTCCAACAACTGAACACCGACTCACTCCGGCAGATCTACTCGTGGGTGCTCGGGGGCCTGACGACCACCGGCTGGCGGGAGGTGCTGCTGGTCCTGCCCTACGTGGTTGCCGCCTCCTCGGTGCTGTGCCTGTGCGCCCGGCTCCTCGACGTCCTCGGGGTGGGCGACGAGGAGGCGACCGCCCTCGGCGTGCGCCCCGGGCGGGTGCGCCTGGCCGTGCTCCTCGCCGCGTCGCTGGCCACCGCCGCCGCCGTCTCCGCCGCCGGGCTGATCGGCTTCGTCGGCATCGTCGTCCCCCACCTGGTGCGGCTCCTCGTCGCCGGCAGCTACCGGGTGGTGGTACCCCTGTCCCTGGTGGGAGGCGCGATCTTCCTCGCAGCCGCCGACATGATCGCCCGCACGGCGATGTCCCCGGCCGAACTCCCGATCGGCGTCGTCACCGCCTTCGCCGGCGCCCCCTTCTTCGTCCTCGTCCTCCGCACGAGGGGGCGGGCGTGAACGCGCTGCGGGCCAGCGCCGTCACCGCCGGGTACCGGGGACGACCCGTGCTGCGGGCCGTCGACGCCGAGGTGCCCACCGGCGGGTGGCTCGGGGTCATCGGCCCCAACGGTGCCGGCAAGTCCACGCTGATCAGGACCCTGGCCGGGCTGCTCCCCCACCAGGGGACGGTGACCGTGGACGGCGCGCCGATCGAGGGTCTGCGCCCCCGGCAGCGGGCCCGCGTCCTCGGGTACGCGCCGCAGACCCCGGAACTCCCGACCGGTCTCACCGTCACCGACTACGTGCTGCTGGGCCGCTCGCCCTACCTGGCGCCCCTGGGACGCGAGGGGCGCTCCGACCTCCGCGTGGTCGCCGAGGTCCTGGCCAGGCTGGACCTCGCCGGGCTGGCCACCCGGCCACTGGCCACCCTTTCCGGCGGCGAACGCCAACGCGCCGTGCTGGCCCGCGTGCTCGCCCAGCGGCCCCGGGTGCTGCTGCTCGACGAACCCACCACCGGTCTGGACGTCGGCCACGCGCAGGCGCTGCTGGAACTGGTGGACCGGCTCCGCCGGGAGGACGGGGTCACGGTGGTCACCACGCTGCACGACCTGACCCTGGCCGCGCAGTACGCCGACCGGCTGGTCTTCCTCGTCGACGGCGCCGTCACCGCGTCCGGGCCCCCGGACGCGGTGCTCACCGAAGCACGGGTGTCCGAGCACTACCAGGCCTCGGTGGCCGTGCTCAGCTCGGAGGGCAACCGGATCGTGGCGCCCGTCCGCCGCCCCGGGTCCCACGCCACCCCCGGGTGACAGGCCACCGGGAGCCCTCGCCCCGGGACGCGTGCCGGCCCGCCGGCGGAGCTCGGCACGGACGCCGCCCACCGGCAGCCCCCGACCCGCCGACCCTCCCGGCGGGCAGACCCGACCGGGAGCACGCCGACCGCCCCCGTGGCCCGGTCGGACGCTCGTCCAGGCCGCCCGGGACACCCTCCCGGTGCGGGCCGCACCACCTCCCGTGGACGAGTGTGTGGACGGCCACCTCCTGGGTACGTCTCCCTACATGGCACACGGCGCGAAGAACGGCGACTCCCGCCCGAGGATCGTGATCGTCGGCGGCGGCTACGTCGGCCTGAACACCGCCCTCCGACTGGAGGCACGGCTGCGGCACTCCGAGGCGTCGGTGGTCGTGATCGACCAGCAGCCCCACATGACCTACCAACCCTTCCTCCCCGAGGTCGCCGCCGCCTCGGTCGAACCGAGGCACGTCATCGCTCCCCTGCGTTCGATGCTGCGACGGTGCGAGGTCCTCACCGGCCGCGTCGGCGCCATCGACCACCACCGCCGCACGGTGACGGTCACCGACGGCGACGGGGCCACCGAGGAGATCGGCTACGACGTCCTCGCGGTCGCGCCCGGCTCCATCAGCCGCATCCTCCCCATTCCCGGACTCGCCGAACAGGGCATCGGGTTCAAGACCGTCAGCGAGGCCATCTACCTGCGCAACCACGTGCTGTCCCGGCTCGACGCCGCCGCGAGCGCCACCGACACCGCCCGCCGCCGGCGGCTCCTCACCTTCCTCACCGTGGGGGGCGGGTACGCGGGCATCGAGGCGCTCGCCGAGATGGAGGACATGTCCCGGCTCGCCACGCGCGACTACCCGGCGATCGACCCCGCCGAGCTGCGGTGGGTCCTCGTCGAGGCGACCGACCGCATCATGCCGGAAGTCAGCCGCCCGATGGGCGAGTACACCGTCGACCTGCTGCGGGAACGCGGCATCGAGGTGCACCTGGAGACCACGGTCAGCAGCATGGAGGACGGCCACGTGGTGCTGGGGGACGGCACCGAGTTCGACACCGACACCGTCATCTGGACCGCCGGCGTCCGTCCCGACCCGATGTTGGGGGACACGACCCTGCCCCTCGACCAGCGGGGCCGGGTCCGGTGCACCGCCACCCTCCAGGTCGCGGGCGTGCCCGGCGTGTTCGCCGCCGGGGACTGCGCGGCCGTGCCCGACCTCACCAGGATCGACGAGGACCCCGACGCCACCTGCGGTCCCTCCGCCCAGCACGCCGCCCGGCAGGCCCGGCGGCTGGGGGACAACATCGTCGCCACCATCCGGGGGCACCGGCCAGCGGAGTACCGGCACGCCTACATCGGCTCCGTCGCGGGGCTCGGCCTCTACCAGGGCGTCGCCGAGATCTACGGGGTACGGCTGAAGGGACTGCCGGCCTGGTTGGTGCACCGCGCCTACCACCTGGCCAAGATGCCCAGCGTCAACCGGAAGGTGCGGATCGCCTTCGACTGGCTGCTGGCCGCCCTGTTCCGGCGGGAGGCGGTGGCCATCGGCAGCCTCCAGGACCCCCGCTCGGAGTTCCGCCGGGCGGCGGACGCGGCCGGCCGCTGGCAGCGGTCCCACGTCTGAGGCCGCGACTGCCGGCGCACCGGGCGCGGCTGGGCGTTCCGGGCGCGACCCGCGCACCGACGGCGGAGCCGCCCCACCCGACGTGAGCTGGCCGCCACCGGTGACCGGCCTCAGCCCCTCCCCGGTGGCCCGGAACCGGACCGACCGACGGCACCGCCCCCGCCCGGCCCCGCCACCGGGGACCCGCGCCGGCTTCCCCGATCAGCCGGCCAGCGGGCCGACGGCGGAGCCGGTCAGAGTTCCACGGCCTTGTACAGCTCCCCGACCTCCCGGCGGGACACCCGCCGGAGGGTGCCGGGCCGCTGGTCGCCGAGGCGGAGTTCCCCGATCGCCGTGCGCACCAGGCGCCGCACCGGGTGGCCCACCTCGTCGAGGAGCCGGCGCACGATGTGCTTGCGGCCCTCGTGGAGCACGACCTCCACCATCACCCGGTCCGCGTAGGCGTCGACGACCCGGAACGAGTCCGCCTTCGCGATCCCGTCCTCCAGTTCGACCCCGGCGCGCAGTCGGCGCCCGACATCCCGCGCCACCGGTCCCCGCACCTCCGCCCGGTAGGTCTTGAGGACCTCGAAGGAGGGGTGCATCAGGCGGTGCGCCAGTTCCCCGTCGTTGGTCAACAGCAGCAGGCCCTCGGTGTCGGCGTCGAGCCGACCGACGTGGAACAACCGCTCCGGCCGGTCGACCACCAGGTCGCCCACGCACGACCGACCACGGTCGTCGGACATCGTGGAGTGCATGCCACGCGGCTTGTTCAGCGCGAGGTGCACGAGGTCGTCCCGGACGTTGACCCGCAGGCCGTCGACGTGGATCGACACCGTGTCAGGGTCCACCCGCCGGCCCATCTCGGTGACGACCACCCCGTCAACGGTCACCCTGCCCTGGGCGATCAGGTCCTCGGCCGCGCGCCGGGAGGCGACGCCGGCCTTGGACAGCACCTTCTGGAGCCGGATGCCCTCGGGCAGGCCGGCAGGGTCCAGTCCCCTCCGGCCTCGGTCGTCCCCGACCTCGTCGGGACGGCGTGGTGCCTGGTCAGAGCTCATCGATGGAGTCCACCTCGGGTAGCAACGGAGCGATCGGCGGGAGCTGGGACAGCGAGGACAGCCCGAGACGCTCCAGGAACAGCTCGGTGGTCCGGTAGAGCAGACCGCCGGTCTCCGGGTCCGTCCCGGTCTCCTCGACCAACCCCCGAGCCAACAGGGTACGGATGACGCCGTCCACGTTCACCCCGCGTACCGCGGCCACCCGCGACCGCGTCACCGGCTGCCGGTACGCGATCACGGCCAGCGTCTCCAGCGCGGCCCGGGTCAACCGGGACCGCTGCCCGTCCAGCAGGTAGCGCTCCACGTAGGGGGCGAAGACGTCGCGGGTGTAGAACCGCCAGCCCTCCCCCACCCTGCGCAGGTCGATGCCGCTGCCCTGGTCGCGGTACCGCTTGGCCAACCGGTACAGCGCGGCGCGCACCCGACCGATGGGCTGGTCGAGCGTGCTGGCGAGCAGCTGCTCACCGGCCGGAACGTCCACCACCAGCAGGAGCGCCTCCAGGGCGGCCTCCAGGTCCGACTCCCGCCCCAGGTCGGGCCGGTCCTCGGGGCTCTCCGCCTGGCCCCCGCCCTCCCGCGCCACCTCGACCGCCGCTCCGGCGGCACCGGGGGCCGGCCCCGCCGCGACGGAACCCGGCCCGGCCGTCTCCTCCGAAGGCATCACCCGTACTCCTCCTCCTCGCCGTTGGCCCGGTCGGCCTCGGCCGCCGCCCGCGCCTCCTCGACGTCACCGCCGTCCCACCGCACCACCAGCTCCCCCAGCGGCTCCGGCTGTTCGAAGAGGACGACCGCCTCCCGGAACAACTCCAGCAACGCCAGGAAACGCGCCACCACCTCGATCGTCGCCCCGCAGTCCTCGACCAGCTCCGAGAAGCTGGCGCTGCCCCGTTCGGCGAGCCGCAACCGCAGCAGCGCGGCGTGCTCGCGCACCGAGACCTTCGCGACGTGCAGGTGGTCCAGCGACACCGTCGGCGGTGGCTTGGGCCGGAACACGGCGGCCGCCACCTCGGCGAACCGGTTCGCGTCCACCCCGAGCATCACCTCCGGCAGCAGCGCGGCGAAGCGGTCCTCCAACGCCACCGACCGCGGGTACCGGCGCAGCGCCCCGGCCTCCAGCTCGGCGAACAGCGCCGCCACCTGCTTGTACGCCCGGTACTGCAGCAGACGGGCGAACAGCAGGTCACGGGCCTCCAGCAGGGCGAGATCGTCCTCGTCCTCGACCTCGGCCGAGGGCAGCAGACGCGCCGCCTTGAGATCCAACAAGGTGGCGGCGATGACCAGGAACTCGGTGGTCTCGTCGAGGTCCCACTCGTCGCCGAGGGCGCGGATGTGCGCGATGAACTCGTCGGTCACCTCGTGCAACGCCACCTCGGTGACGTCCATCCGGTGCTGCGAGATCAACTGCAGCAACAGGTCGAAGGGTCCCTCGAAGTTGGTCAGGTGGACCGTGAACCGGTTCGCGGGCCTGGCCTCACCGTCGACCGCGGCCGGTCCGCTCGCCGTCGACACCGACGCCGCCTCGTGCCCCGCCTCCGGATCTCCCGCCGCCGCGCCGGGAGACGGCACGGCTCCGACCGCGTCCCCGCTCACCGGGCCCCCTCCCCGCGCGGGTCGACCGGGCGAGGGCCGGCCGCCT
>NZ_AGVX02000149.1 GCF_000239155.1 Actinoalloteichus spitiensis RMV-1378 | reverse complement strand
GCGCGGCGCCCGACCCACGGCCCGCCCCCGCCCCGCCGCCGTGGTGGTGGAGCTCCTCCGGAGTCCTGGTGAGCACCGCCCGTTGCACCCGCTGCAGCCTGGGCCCCGGCTCCAAGCCCAGCGTGTCCTGGAGGGAACGGCGGATCGCCCGGTAGACCTCCAGTGCCTCGCCCGGTCGGCCCGAGCGGTGCAGCGCCACCATGAGGTACTCGTGCAGGCTCTCCCGCATCGGGTGGTCCGCGATGGCCGCGTAGAGATCGCCGACCAGATCGGCGTGCCGGTCGAGCTGGAGGTCGATCTCGACGCGGCGCTCGTACGCCGTCATCCTCGCCTCGTCCAGCCGGCGGGCCTCGTTCTCCAGGTGGCCCCCGGCCGACCGGACGTCGGCCAGCGCTGGCCCCCGCCAGAGGCCGAGGGCGTCGGCGATCAACCGCGAGGCCTCGCACAGCCGGCCCTGGTCGGCGCGGGTCCTGGCCGTGGCCAGCAGGGTGTCGAACACCTGGGAGTCCAGGCTCGCGCCGCCGAGGCGCAGCAGGTAGCCCGGAGGCTGCGTGACCAGCATCGACCCGTCGGGCGTGGTGGACGTCCCGCCCAGGAGCCGCCGCAACTTCGACACGTAGACGTGCAGGGCGGTCCGCGCCGTCCTCGGCGGCTGCCGCCGCCACACCTGGTCGATGAGCCGTTCCACCGACACCACCCGGTTGGCGTTGGTCACCAGGTGTGCCAGCAGGACGCGTGGTTTCGACGCTCCGGGCGTCCGAACCTCGCCGGAGTCGTCCTCGACCTCGAATGATCCCAGGATTCCGAACCTCAATCCCGCCTCCGTGGGACAGGCCCGCGTCACCGGTCCGGCGCGGGCGGCGGCCCAGTCTCGCCCGGCGCGCTAAGAAAGCCCTAACACCGGGCTCAGTGCGGCGACCACCGCGCGTGGGCGTGGGAGGCGGGGACCAGGACCGGCCTTCGACCACCGGACGTGCGTGGCCTGACGGTACAGGAACCGTCCACTGCCGGGAAACATCCGGTTCGGTGGGGGGCCACCGGGGACTACCCCGGGGACCACCCCGGTGGCCGGCGTGCCGGGCGGGAGCGCGCGGCCGTGGGCGGGCGTGACCGGATCCGGCGGGTGCGGCGCGGTGGTCGGCCCGGGGTGGCGGCGGGCAGGGGAGGCCCGCACCCGGCCGACGGCGGGGTGGTGCCCTAACGCGGCGTCAGCGAGTCGAGGGTGGACCGCACCTCGACCACTTTGGCCGGCATGTGGAGCGCCTGGTAGAGGGCCGCCGCCGCCCGCAGCAGCGGAACGGCTCGCGCCGACCGGCCCAGGGCCAACTCGGCCAGGGCCATGCGGTGCCGCACGTAGGCCTCGCCCCGCTGGTCCCCGAACTGGCGGAAGGTGGTGAGCAGATCCTGGGCGAGCGCCAGCGACGCGAGGTGGTCGCCGCGTTCGGCGCGGATCACCACCTGGGCCACCCGCACGTAGGCGCGTCCCACCGGTTGTTCGAGCACGTCGAGCAGGGCCACCGCGCGGTGGCACAGGCGGTCCGCCCGGTCGAGTTCCCCGAGTCCGATGAGGGCGTTGGACAGCGTGTTCAGCACCATCGCCTCCAGGTCCGGCTCCTCGTGGCCCTCGACCAGCCTGAGCGCCCGGTCCAGGAGGTGGACGGCGGTCCGGTCGTCGCCCCGCTTCAACCGGACGTTGCCCCACTGCCGCAGGGACCGCACCAGGGCGTGCCGGTCCCGGGTGGTCTCCGCCACCCGCAACGCCCGCTTCACCAGCCGCTCCGCCACGTCGAAGTCCTGGTGGTGGGTGTGGCAGAAGCTGGCCAGCACCAGGGTGTGCGCGAGGGCGTCGTGGTCGTCGGTGTTCTCCAGCAGGCGGACGCTCCCGTCGAGCAGCACCGAGGCGGAGTCGAGGCGCCCGGCCATCACCTCGGACTGGGCCAGGCCGAACCGCGCCCTGGCCAGCAGCCGGTCGTCACCGGTCAGTCCGGAGGCGACCGCACCGTACAGCCGGTGCGTCTCGTCCATGCGGTGCCGGAACCCCAGGAACGGCGCCAGGCGTTCCGCCGCGTCCAACGACGCGGCCGCCCACCCCAGCTCACACCCGCGCACCAGGGTGGGCACCAGCGTCGGGACCTCCTCGACCAGCCAGGACATCGGGTCCTCCGCCAACTCTGCGGGCACGGCGGCGGAGCGCCAGGCGGGAGGCGTGCCGGACGGCGGCGGCCAGCCCCCCGGGGTCGGCAGCCTCCGGTGCGCGGCGTCGATCAGGGCGTGGACCGTGTCGAACAGGCGCCGGAACGCGGTCCGCGCCTCACTCGCCGCCTCCTCGACGAGGCCGTCCGCCTCGGCGCAGCGTTCCGCGGCGAAGGCCCGGACGAGGTCGTGCATCCGGTAGCGCTCGTGCGGCCCCTCGGCGGGCTCCACCAGGTGGGAGAGGATCAGGTGGTCGAGGGGGTCGTCCGGGGTCCCGGTGCCGGCCAGCGCGCCCAGCGCCCAGGGGGCCAGCTCGCGCGCGGTGGTGAGGGGGAACCGCCGGAACAGGACACGCTCGGCCGCACCCAGCCCGGTGTAGGACAGCGTGAAGCTGGCCCGCACGCTGAGGTGCCCGGCGTCGAACTCGTCGAGCACCCGCCTCTCGTCCCGCATCCTCGTGACGAGGGAGGCCAACGACCAGTGACGGCGGGTCTCCAACCGCGACAGCATGATCCTGATCCCCAACGGGAGACCGCCGCACAGTTCCACCAGGCGGGCCGCCGCCTCCGGCTCGTCCTCGACGCGTTGGGCACCGAGCAGCTGGGCGAGGAACCGCAGGGACTCCTCGGGGGTGAACGGTCCGAGCACGGACGAGAAGTCGGCGGGCAGCGTGGGAAGCCGTCGCCGGCCCGTCACCAGGACGGCGCTGCCAGCGGTCCCGGGCAACAACGGGGTGACCTGGTCGACGTCGGCGGCGTCGTCGAGGACGACCAGCACGCGACGCCCGGCGAGCCGGCTGCGGTAGGCGGCCGCGCGTTGTTCGAGCCCGCCGGGCACGCACGCGTCGGTCACCCCGAGGTTGCGCAACAGGGCCGCCAGCGCGTCCTCCGGCGGGACCGGTCTTTCGGTCCCGCCGCCGAGGTTCAGGTACAGCTGTCCGTCGGGGAACCGGGGGACGAGGTGGTGGGCGGCGTGGACGGCCAACGCGGTCTTGCCGGTGCCCGGTCCCCCCGTGATCGCCAGGACGGGCACCGCCCGCGCCGACGGGACATGGGCCAGGAGCCGGGACAGCACCTCGTCCCGCCCGACGAAGTCCGGCAGATCACGGGGCAACTGCCTCGGCGGCGTCCACGGGTCGCTCTCGGCGCCGGGGCCGTCGAGTGCGGCGGTGGTCGCCTCCGCCGTGTCACCGCCGGCCGGGAGAGGGGGACGGGGTACCTCGTCCCGCAGGATGCTGCCGTGCAGCTCCCGCAGCTCCCTGCCGGGTTCGACGCCCAGTGCGGTCACCAGGGTCTCGCGGGTGTCCTGGAAGACGGCGAGGGCGGCCGCGGTCTCGCCGGCGAGGACCAGCGCGCGCATCAACAGCGCGCGGAGGCGTTCGCTGAGCGGTTCGTCCTCGACGAGTTGCCGCAGCTCGGGCACCAGCTCGGTAGGACGCCGCAGTGACATCTCGGCTTCCAGGCAGTCCTCGTGCGCCAACTGCCGCAGCTCCCGGAGCAGCCGAGGATCGGACCAGGCCCCGGGGGAGGCGGCCAACTGGGGGAAGGGTTCCCCGCGCCACAGCCCCAGCGCCCGGCGCAGGTGGCCCGTGCGGGTTCCCCGTGGCCGGCGGCGTCGCGGCCGGCGCTCACCAGGTGTTCGAACTCCAGGAGGTCGCACTCCGGGGGGCGGAGGAGGAGCCGGTAGCCCTGCGGGGTGAGGAGGAGGCGGCCGGCGCCGGACTCGGTCGCCCGGTTCAGCAGGGCCCGCACGGTGGAGACGTAGTTGTGCACGCTGGCCGCGCTGGTGCGGGGTGGGTGGTCGCCCCACAGCACGTCCACGAGGAGGTCCCGGGGCGTCGGCTGGCCACGGCGAGCGGCCAGGAGCGCGAGGGTCGTCGCCGCCCTGCCGCGTGGCACGACGATCTGACCGCCGTCGTCACCCACCAGGGACAGCGGCCCCAGCACGTCCAGTCGCAGGATTCCCCCAAACGGTCGAGCCTGTTTCCCCGGCCGCACCCGTTCCGGATTGGCGGGGCACGCGCGCCGGATTCTCCGATCCTAAGTCATTCATTAGGCGGTTCCAGAGATTTTCGGGACAACACCGACTCCGGTTGCGGGCCCCGTCCGCGGAGGGTGCCGGGGAGTCACGGTCCGTGCGTATTCGCGTTCCCCGACTGGTGGGGTGGGTATCGGGGAGCGCGGTGCCACTCCTGGGCGACGTCCGCCGTCCTGTCAGGAAATCGTCAGGTTTTCGGTTGGTCCTGGGCGGCGCGGTCACGGCGGAGCTCCGGCGATCGGGACCGGAGTGACGACCGAATTCGGTGGCCTCGCCGCTCCCACCTCCGAGGCCGCTTCCCGTCCCGGGAGAAGGCCCCGCCTCCTCCCGGCCGTCGGGTGGCCCGTCCTCGGGCACCGTGCGGTGTGGGACTACGGGACAAACTCCGAGAGCCGGTTCAGCACGTGCGACGGTGCGGGCAGCGCGGCGATCTCCTCGGCCACCTCCCGAGCGGTGGCCCGCAACGCGTCGTCGTCCAGGACGCGGTCGAGGGCCGCCGTGACCTCGTCGACGGCGTCCGGCAGCAACGGGCAGGCGACTCCCACCCCGCGCGCCGCCACCGAGGCCGCGTTCACCGGCTGTTCCAGCGACCGTGGCAGGACCAGCTGGGGGACCCCGCCGGCGAGGGCGGTGAAGGTCGACGAGGTGCTCCCGTGGTGGACGAGGGCCAAGCAGGAGGGCAGCACGGCCGGCAGCGGGATCCAGTTCGCGACGCGCACGTTCGAGGGCAGCGGCGACCACGACGACAGGTCGGCCCCGCTCGTGCTCAGCACGACCTCGACGTCGCGCCGGCCCAGCCGTCCGACGAGCTCGCCGAAGAGCAGGTCCGCGGCCGGGGCGGCCAGGGACGCTCCGGCGGTCACGCACACCCGGGGCCGCGCCGGGGTGGTCAGTGCCCAGGAGGGCAGCATGCCCCCGCCGGTGTGGCTGGTCCACCGCAGCGGAACGCCGGCGTCGCTGCCCGTCGGGCGGAGGCTGTCGGGGCAGCTGTCGACGACGGCCGTCGGGGCCACCTCACCGTCGGGCAGTCCGTAGCGGGCCCGGGCGCTCGACATGGACGCCAGTGCCGCCGCCGGCATCGGGCCGCCCACGCCGGCGCGGTGCAGGACCAGCGGCACCCGGGTGATCTCGGCGGCCAGGACCCCGGCCGGCATCTGGCTGGTGGCCACGACGACGTCCGGTGACCAGCGGTGGACCAGGCCGACCAGTCCGTCGATCATCCGTTCGCCCACCGCCGCGGTCAGCTCGACCGTGCCGGACAGGAGCCGTTCGGCGGCCGAGAGGGTCGGTGCCCTGCGGGGCTCGGCGTACTTGCTCCACCCGGCCAGGACCAGCTGCACCTCGTCGCGGGTCAGCGGGCGGGGGAACTGGACGTGGTCGGCGCTGCGGCGGAAGGTGTCGGCGATGTCGGTGCCGCAGACCTCGGCGCAGCGCAGACCGGAGTGGATGGCCATCGCGAGCGCCGGTCCCGTCGAGGCGAGGAGGGCGTCGTGCCCGGCGAGTTCCGCGGCCCAGGCGAGGGGGACGAGGGGGAGCACGTGCCCGATTCCGGGCGGTGAGGTGAGGAGGATGCGCATCGACGGTGTCTCAGCTTCCACGACGGCAGGGTCGCGGGGCAACGCCGCGCCCCGCGAACGACCAGGGGATCAGCGTGGGGCGGAGGGGAACGTCGAGGAAGCACCGCTTCCTCGCGCCCGCACCCGGGCCGGGCGGTCCGGAGGACCGAGCCCGGCGGGTGCGGCCGCCGC
>NZ_AGVX02000150.1 GCF_000239155.1 Actinoalloteichus spitiensis RMV-1378 | reverse complement strand
GCCGCCGCACGTCCTCTTCGTCCGGCTGGCCAAGCCGCTGATCTCCCTGTTCAACGTCGCGGCGAACGGGGTGCTGCGGTTGGCGAAGGTCGAACCGAAGGACGAGCTGGCCTCGGCCTACACCTCGGACGAGTTGGCGACGCTGATCACGGAGTCGCGCAAGGAGGGCCTGCTGGACGACTCGGAACACCGTCGGCTGGCCAAGACGCTGTCGTCGGCCGAGCGCACGGTCGCCGAGGTCCTCGTCCCGACTGGCGAGCTGACGACGCTGCCCCGGAATCCGACCGTGGGGGACGTGGAGCGGGTGGTGTCCACCACGGGCTTCTCCCGCTTCCCCATCCTCGACGACGAGGGCGGCCTGGCCGGCTACCTGCACGTGAAGGACGTGCTGGACCAGGCTGGCGCGGACCCGGCCACCCCGGTCGCCGCCAGTCGCGTCCGGGGCCTGCCGGTGGTCTCCGCCGAGGACCGGCTCGACGACGCCCTGACCACCTTGCGCCGGGCGCAGAGCCACCTGGCAAGGGCGGTCGACAAGGACGGCCGGCTGTTGGGCGTGGTGGCGCTCGAGGACCTGCTGGAGGAGTACGTCGGCACCGTGCGCGACGCGATGCACGTGGGTGCTCACTGAGCGTGCGGATCCGGGAGGGGGGTGGCCGTCGTCGCCCCCCTCCCGCCGTGTCCGGGGTCGTTCCCGCATCGGGCGCCGAGGTGCCCCGCCACCGACGGGGAGAGGTGGAGCCGGGGTGGTTACCGGAGTCCACTCGGTAACGATTACCCGAGTGCCCCTCTTCGGTGTTGACGTTGCGCAACCGGATTAACACGCCCCTTGCCTCTCATGGGCTAAGGTCTTCGGGAACCAGTGCGGCTTCGCGGAATCAGCCCCGCAATTTTCGTTACCTTTTGAAGCCAACTGACACGAACAGGTGGCTAGAGAGGACACTTAATGGCGCGACATCGCGGAACTGGGCTCGGCTTCCGGCGGAAGATCGCCGGCTGGCCGCTGGTCGTCCTCGGTCTCGTGGTGGTCTCCGTCCTGGGAGTCCTCGGCTACGGTGCGCTCAGCGACATGGTCGACCGGCGTGCCGATGCGGAGGCGGAGAACTGTTCGGGGGGTGAACTGGTGCTGCCGGTCACCGTCACGGCGAGCCTGACCGAACCGGTCACCGCGGCGGCCGAGCAGTGGAACTCCTCCTCACCGCGCGTGCAGAACCACTGCGTGCGGGCCGAGGTGCACACCGCGCCCTCCGCCGCCGTCGCGGACGGGCTCACCAGCGACGAGTGGGACGAGGAGCTGGCCGGCCCGCGACCCGCCGCCTGGATCCCCGACTCCACCGTCTGGACCGACCGGCTGGCCAGCGAGAACAACGCCGTCCTCGGCTCCCAGCCGCTGGTCGTCGCGACCAGCCCGGTCCTGCTCGCCGTGCCCGCCGCCGGTGCGGCCGCGCTCCAGGAGGGCGAGGCGACCTGGGAGACCGTCGGCCAGATGGCCCGGGGCGCCGGCTGGGGCGGTGTCCACCGCGCCGAGTGGGGCACCTTCTCCCTCGCCGTGCCCGACCCGGCCATGAACCGCGCCAGCCAGCTCGCGCTCCAGGCCGTCCTGGCGACCAGCGGCGGTTCCGGGTCCGGCCCGGTGACCGAGGACATCCTCGACGGGGAGAACGCCCAGCAGCAGCTGGCGGCGCTGGCCGGAGCGCAGCCCACCGACGTGCCCCCCACCGGGCGGGAGGCCCTCCAGCGGATGGACGGCACGGCCACGCCGCTCACCGGCTCCCTCGACGCGGTCCCGGTCGCCGAGGTCGACCTCTACCGGCGCAACGTCGGCAAGGACGGGATGGACGCGCCCTCCGAGCCGGTGGTGGGCCTGCCGTTGACGCCCACCCCGTCCGTGCAGTACCCGTTGGTGTCGGTCAAGGACGCCAGCGGTGACACCGCGACGCTGCGCGCCGCGCAGCGGTTCGGCGACTACCTCACCGAACGAGGATCGCAGCGCCTCCTCGCCGATGCCGGTTTCCGGGTGGCCTCGGTCACCGCCTACCCCGACCCCTCCCCCGGGTTGTCCTGGACCACGCCCATGGAGACCCTCAAATCCGCCGAACGCGCGGTGACGAGCGCGGTGACCGCGCGGTGGCGGGAGCTGCTGGGCTCCTGACCGCGCCCCTTCCGCCGGCCGCGAGTCGGGCGAGTCGGGCCGTTCCTGGTGCGCGCGGTCGCGTTCGCCGCTCGGCACGACGCCCAGGCAGGCGGGTCGCCCGGTCAGACCACCGTGAGCACCCGCTGACCCCTCAGCCCGGCCACGAGCGCGTCCGGCACCCGCACGAGGCCGTCGGACCGTCCGTGCTGCTCGAGGAGAGCCGTCACCGCCGGCCCCACCGGCAGCGCCGCCCCGGACACGATGCCGGCGTACCGGCGGCCGCCCTCGCGCCGCCCGACCCTGGTGTTCGTCCGTCGGGCCAGGAAGGTGCCGCAGTCGGAGATGGTGGTGAGGTCGTGGTAGCGGCGGCGGCTCGGCGACCAGACCTGGAGGCGGACCGCCCGCCGCGCGGCGAACCCGAGGTCGCCCGCGGGCACCAACAGCACCCGGTGGGACAGCTCCAGGAGTCGCAGGCACTCCTCGGCGTGGGCGACCGCCCGGCGGAACTCCACGTCGAGCCGCTCCGGTAGGCAGACGCGGAGCAGGTCGACCGCCGCGGTCGACCCGGGGCCGGTCCCGTACCTCCCCGCCTCCCCGGGGGTCCGGAGGTCATCCGCCGCGAGCCGGGGGTTCAGGGCGACGTGGGCGAGGGGAAGCCGCTCGGCTGGCAGGGTCCGCCCCGCGTGCACCAGCGCCATCGCGGTGTCCCCGCCCGGTGCGACGTACCAGGTCCCGTGCTCGGTGGTGAGGCGCACCAGCCGCTCGCGGGCGGCGGGTGCCCGAGGTGGCCACCGGCTCATGCCGGACTCGACCAGCAGCGGGAGGGACACTTCGTCGTAACCGTGCCGACCGCCGTGCAGGTCGAGCAGGAACCCGCTCACCACCCGTTCGAGGCGGGCCCTGGTGACGCTCGTGCGACCTGGGCAGGGGGAGGTCACCCGGGGGCCACCGGACGCCGCGTGGTCGCTGGCCGCCCGGCGGTCCGCGGCGGGGGCGCACCAGCGGCGGAGTTCGACCGCGTACTCCTCGGTGGCACCGTCGGGCACCCGGTCGTCGGGGATGGCGGGCACGTCGAGCAGGAACTCGTCGAGCCGCGCGGCGGCCGCGAACACCTGCCCCCGCGCCGCCCGTTCCCCTTCCTTCGTCCCGCGCGCCTCCGCTCGGAGGGCGGCGAGGTCGGCCCCTCGGCGGGCGGCGGCCCTCACCC
>NZ_AGVX02000151.1 GCF_000239155.1 Actinoalloteichus spitiensis RMV-1378 | reverse complement strand
GGGGGCTGGAGCCACTCGACCCGGCGTTCGTGTCCATCACCTACGGTGCGGGCGGGTCCAGCAGGGACCGGACCATCCGCACCACCGGCCGCATCGCCCAGGAGACCACGCTGGTCCCGATGGCGCACCTCACCGGCGTCAACCACTCGCTGGCGGAGCTGCGGAACGTGATCGGATGGTACGCGGCGGTGGGGGTGCACAACGTCCTCGCCGTCCGGGGGGACCCGCCCGGCGACCCCCTCGGTGAGTGGATCGCGCATCCGGAGGGCATCACCTACGCCTCGGAGCTGGTGCGGCTGGTGCGTTCGCTCGGCCCCTTCTGCGTGGGCGTGGCCGCCTTCCCCTACGGCCACCCGAGGTCGGGGGACCTCGACACCGACACCACCCACCTCGTCGACAAGATCAGGGCGGGTGCCGACTTCGCCATCGCCCAGCTGTTCTTCGAGGCCGACGACTTCCTCCGGCTGCGCGACCGGCTGGCCAGCCGGGGCTGTGACGTCCCGCTGCTGCCAGGTGTCATGCCGCTGACCACGGTCAGGACACTGGACAAGACCGTCGAGCTGTCCGGGGCGGTCGTCCCCCCGTCCCTGGAACGTCGGCTAGCTCCCCACCAGGACGATCCGAAGGCGTTCCGCGCCGCCGGGATCGACGTGGTGACGGAGCTGTCCGAACGACTGCTGGCCGAAGGGGTCCGGGGTCTGCACTTCTACACCCTGAACAGGTCCACGGCGACCCGCGAGGTGATCAGCCGGCTCGGACTCGCTCCCACCCGGGTCTGAGGCGACGGGCGCTCGGGCCGGGGACGGGTGCGGCGACGCCGGAGGCGGATCAGAACGGCGTCTCGCCGTTCGGGAGCATCCTGCTGCGGCGGCGGGAGACCAGGGCCATCATCAGCACGAACACCGTCGCGCTCCCCGTGAGCCCTCCGATCATCACCACGCCCTGGGCCCAGACGGAGTCCTGCCCGGAGGAGCGCACGGACGCGTTCAGGTTGTAGACGCGACCTGGTTCCGGCGACCAGCTGACCCGCGTTCCCTCGGCGTCGCCGTCGGTGCGGCTCACCTCGTAGGGGAACTCGGCGACCACGCCGAGGTCCGCGTCCTCCTGGGGGATCTGCGTCAGGTCGAGGGAACCGTGCACGGAGAGGGTCTCGTTCACCTGCCGGACGGTGAGCCGGTACCGGTCTCCCCACGGGCCCCCCTCCACCAGGTGGCGGAACTCTTCGGTGGTCAGCTCGGAGAAGGTCAGGCGGGTCCCGACGTAACCGTCCGCGTCGTAGGGCTCCGACTCCACCTTGGCGTCCAACTTGGCTGGCGCCTGGAGCTGGGGCCCGACGTCGCCGACCTGCACGGGACGTACGGCTACCACGGCGTGACCCGAGATCCGGGCGTTCTCGGACACCTCCAGGGACACATCGACCCGGAGGCAACCGGTGAGAACCAGGCCGACCAGCGTCAACACCGCGGCGGTCAGCAGCCGTCCCGATCGGACACGCGGGGATCGAGGCACCGGGTTCATTGCGTCATCGTGCCAGCTACCCCCGCGGATCCGCGCGCCGTGGACCGTCCCCCACAGGGTGCCGACTGCCCCACCGTCCAACCCCGCAAGGGTGTCGCCTGAACGAGAGTCGCTGCCTGCGGAGGGTGTTCGTCGTGGCGTGTACACATCGGGTCGCGCGGGTGGCGGTGCGGCCAAACCGGCTAAGGGAAGGCGGGGCTGGCGCGGTAGCGTGCCAGCCATGGCTTCCAGTCCGCAGGGTGTGCACCAGCTCAGTGACAAGTACGTCGAGGACTACGCCGCGCTCGAACCGATCGAGGCGACGCACATGGGCCTCAGCGGTCACGACGACAGGTTGACGGACTTCTCCCCCGAGGGCTACGAACGGCGAGGCGAGCTGGCCAGGGCGGCGCTGGCCTCGGTCCGGGCGGCGGAACCGGTCGACGCGGGTGAGCGGGTCGCGCGGGAGGCCTTCGAGGAGCGGGTCGGTCTCCAGGTCGAGCTGCACGACGCCGGGCTGGACCTGTCCGCCCTCAACGTCATCGCGAGCCCGGTGCAGGACGTCCGCCAGGTCTTCGACCTGATGCCCACCGCGACGTCGGAGGACTGGGCCGTGATCTCCGCGCGGCTCCGGGCGGTGCCGGAGACGCTGTCCGGGCTGCGGGCCTCGCTGACGAAGGCAGCGCAGGAGGGCAGGGTGTCCGCGCTCCGGCAGGTCACCAGGACCGCTGAGCAGTGCGAGACCTGGGCCGGCCAGCGGGGAACCCCCTCCTTCTTCGGCTCGTTGGTGGCGGGTGCCGAGGCGGTGCCGGACACGAGCGGGTCGTTGCGGTCCGACCTCGCGGAGGGAGCCCGGGCGGCCTCGGAGGCCTACGGCGAGCTGGCCCGGTTCCTGCGTGAGGAGCTCGCCCCGCTGGCCCCGAGGAAGGACGCGGTGGGGCGGGACGTCTACCAGCTGTGGTCCCGCTACTTCGTCGGAGCCGAGCTCGACCTGCTGGAGGCGTACCAGTGGGGGTGGGAGGAGTTCGCCCGCATCGAGGCCGAGATGAAGGAGGTCGCCGGCCGCATCAAGGCGGGGGGCACCCTCGCCGAGGTCGCGGGGGCCCTGGACAACGACCCCCGGTACCGGGTTCACGGGCAGGACGCGTTCCAGCGGTGGATGCAGCAGCTGTCGGACGCCGCGCTCGCGGAGCTGAGGGGCAAGCACTTCCACATCCCGGACCGGTTGATGAACCTCGAGTGCCGGATCGCTCCCCCGGGCGGGGGGAACGGCGCCTACTACACCAACCCCAGCGAGGACTTCAGCCGGCCGGGCCGGATGTGGTGGTCGGTGCCCGCCGACAAGGAGGAGTTCTCCACCTGGCGTGAGGTCACGACCGTCTACCACGAGGGAGTCCCTGGCCACCACCTCCAGATCGCCACGGCGGTGGACCAGTCGGAGAACCTCAACCAGTGGCAGCGGTTGATGTGCTGGACCTCCGGCCACGGGGAGGGATGGGCGCTGTACGCGGAGCGCCTGATGCGGGAGCTCGGCTACCTGTCCGACGACGGGGACCTGCTGGGGATGCTCAACGCGCAGCTCCTGCGGGCGGCCCGCGTCATCGTCGACATCGGGATGCACCTGGAACTGGAGATCCCCGCCGGGTACGGCTTCCACGACGGGGAGCGGTGGACCCCGGAGCTGGGCCTGGAGTTCATGCTCACCCGGACCATCGAGGACCCGCCGTTGGTGCGGGACGAGATCGACCGCTACCTGGGGTGGCCGGGGCAGGCGCCGGCCTACAAGCTCGGTGAGCGGCTGTGGCTCCAGGCCAGGGACGAGGTCCGTCGGCGGCAGGGAGACCAGTTCGACCTCCAGACCTTCCACCGCCGCGCCCTGGAACTCGGGGGACTGGGGTTGGACGTGCTCCGCCGGCAGCTGAGCTCGATCTGAGGCGGGCGGGAGGGCGGTGCCTCAGAGCGGCAGCGGGCGTCCCAGCACGGCGAAGGGACGCGGATCCCCGGCGAAGCGGTGGTGGCGCAGCACGTCCTCGAAGCCCATCCGGCGGTAGAGGCGCCACGCGCGGCTCGGCCCCTCGGGGGTGGACAGCAGGACACGTGAGCAGGTGAGGTCGCCCAGCAGCGCCCGCAGCAGGCGTTCCCCCGTGCCCCGGCCCTGCGCGGCCGGGGACACGTGGAGTTCGGTGAGTTCGAAGTAGTCGGCCAGCCACTCGGCCGCCGCCTGGTGTTCCCCGGACTCGGTGAGGCCGCGCAGCACCTGTTCGTACCACCACTGACCCGAACCGCCCAGGTAGCCGTAGGCGACGCCGACCATGTCCTCGCCCCGCAGCGCGGCGAAGGCGCGCCATCCCGGTCGGCTGATGTGGGACATCCAGGTCGACGCCCGCTGGTGGACGGCGCTGGGCGGGTAGCGCATGGCGGACACGTAGATGCCGAGGGCCTCGGTCAGCCTGGCCCGCATCCCCTCCGGGCCGAGTGCGACGATCCGAACCGGGCCGGGGGTCTCCGGGAGCACGGTCACCTCGGGGCGTCCTCCTGTTCGGGAGTCGGGGGAGCACTCACCTCCGTGACGCTGACCTCCCTCCCCCCGGTGACCGTGACGAGCTGGTCGACCGTGAGGGGGAACAGCGAGCGGGGGTGCCCCGCCGCGGCCCAGACGACCGGGTGGCGGCGGAGGGCCGTGTCGACGAGGGTGGCGATGCGGGTCGGGTGGCCGACGGGGGCGACCCCGCCGATGGCCTGCCCGGTGTGATGTCGGACGAACTCGGGCGTGGCCCGGCGTACTCGGGTCGCGCCGACGAGGCGGGCCAGCACGGCCACGTCCGCGCGGTGCGCTCCGGAGGTCATCACCAGCAGCGGCGCCCCGTCGGCGTCGAACACGAGGCTGTTGGCGATCGCGCCCACCTCGACACCCACCTGGGCCGCGGCCTGGGCGGCCGTGCGGACGTCGGCGTCGAGGAACCGCAGGCCGTCGGCGCAGCCGCTCATACCGGTCGACCGGAGGAGTTCGACCACGGTCAGCACCCCCGGGTGTGTCACCGAGTTCACGGCAACCATCAGACCACGACTTGAGCGAGGGGGATGTGGCGGGCTAGGCTGACCGCGTTCGAACAGGTGTTCGATCATGGGTCGGGTCGCGCCCGGCCCTTCCGTCCGCCCGGTGGTCGGGGTGGGGGAAGCACCCCGACCACCGGGACGGCGTTCTCGGAAGCCGTCGCGGCACCACCCGGGAGGAGTCCGATGTCCACCTCTGCGCACCGGCGGACCGACCTCGTACCAGGCCCGGCGCCGGGCCCGTCCTGTGGTCGGGGCCTCCGGCCCGGTCCGCTCCCGGCCACCACCCCACCCGATGCCCCGACGTCCCTCGCGGTCGAGCAGCTCCTGCGCCGCGCGAGGTCCGCGCTGGACGAGGCAGCCCGCGCGTCCGCTCCCGCCCGCAGGTACTCCGCCGCCTACCTGGCGGCCGTGCAGGGTGCCGCGGCGTTGGTGGCGGCTCGGGCTCGCCCGTCGGTCGTCCGAGGCCCCACCAGCGTCTGGGTGCTGCTCACCGACGCGGCTCCCGAGCTCGGCGGGTGGGCCACGTTCTTCCAGTCGTGCTCGGACCGGCGGGCGGCGGTGGACGCGGGTGTGCACCGGCTGGCCCACCAGCGGGCCGCCGACGAACTCCTCCACCGGACCGACCAGTTCCTCACCCTGATCGATTCCACACTGCGGGTTCGGCCCCGCACGGGGAAGGTGGGAGCGTGACGACGGCTCCACTCGTGGACTACGAGAACCTGTTCACCACCGTGGGCGCGGAGGGCGCGGCCCTGGTGCGGGCGCTGCCCGCCGCCGATCCGGACGGGGAGGTCCCTGGGTGCCCCGGCCGCACCCTGGGCGACACGGCGCGGCACGTCGGCAGGGTGCACCGGGAGGTGGCCCGCTGCCTGCGCGGTGTCGGCGACGACGGAGCCGCGCACCCGGTTCCCCAACGGGGGCCCGAGCTCGCCGAGTACGTCCACGGCGGCCTGACCGAACTGATGGCGGTGCTCGCGACCAGGGAGCCGGCGGAACCCTGCCCCACCCTGTGGCCCGCCGACCCCCGCTGCGGCTTCTGGTACCGGCGGATGGCCCACGAGACCACGGTGCACCGGGTTGACGTGGAGGCGGCGTCCCTCGTCGACGTGGGTCCCGTCGAGTCCTCGATCGCCGTGGACGGCATCGACGAGATCCTCTTCCTGTACTTCGGCCACCGACTCGCCGAGCTCGCGATCACGGCCTCCCGCGAGGCGGTGGTCGCCGTCCGCGCTGGTGGGCGGTCCTGGCACGCCGTCGCCGGGGCCCGGGGGTCGAAGGTCCACCGGGTCGGGCCCGGCCCGGGAGGTCCCGTCGACGCCACGGTGTCCGGCGACCCCTCCTCGGTGCTGCTCTGGCTGTGGGGCCGGCTTCCCGACCGGGCGGTCACCGTCGACGGTGACTTCGACGCCGTCGCGCAACTGTGGGCGCTGCTGCGTGTCTGCACCCGGTGACCTCGCCACTCCGGGAGGCGTGTCGCCGCTGGCGGGCAGGGGCGGTGGCGTGGTGGGGCTGACCCGGTCGGGTCGCCACGCCCCGATGTCGGCATCGGCGGGGTGAACGCGGGGGCGTCGCCCTGCGAGAGCTGGCGGCGCGTGCCACGGTCGTCGAGTGGTTGACTTCGGGTACACGCTCTTCACCGAGCAGGCAGATCCTCGGCAGTTGGTCCGGGACGCGGTCGCGGCCGAACGGGCCGGCTTCGACTTCGCCGTCAGCAGTGACCACTACTTCCCGTGGCTGGACGAGCTGGGGCACTCCGCGTACTGCTGGGCCGTTCTCGGGGCGGTGGCGCACGTCACCGAGCGGATGCGGCTGATGACCTACGTGACCTGTCCGACGATCCGGTACCACCCGGCGGTCGTCGCGCAGAAGGCCGCGACCCTGCAACTGCTCTCCGAGGGCCGGTTCACCCTCGGGCTGGGCGCGGGGGAGAACCTCAACGAGCACGTGGTGGGCCTGGACTGGCCCCCGGTCAACGTGCGGCACGAGATGCTCGCCGAGGCCTGCGAGATCATCTCCGCGCTCTTCGACGGCGGCTACGTCAACTACGTCGGTGAGCACTACCGGGTCGACTCGGCCAAACTGTGGGACCTGCCCGAGCAGCGGGTTCCGCTGGCGATGGCCGTGTCCGGCCGCCAGTCCTGCACCGTCTTCGGCCCCCTCGGCGACCACCTCGTGGCCACCGAACCCAAGGCCGAACTGGTGCGGCTGTGGGACGAGGCGCGTCCGGGTCGGCCGGCGAGCCGCAAGATCGGCCAGCAGCCGCTCGCCTACGGTCCGGACACGGAGGAGGCGAAGCAGCGGGCGCACCGCCTGTTCCGCTGGTTCGGCGGGGGGTGGAAGGTCAACTCGGAGATCCCCTCCACCGCCGGCTTCGCCGCGGCCAGCCAGTTCGTCCGCCCCGAGGACGTCGCCGCGACCATCCCCTGCGGGCCTGACGTCGCCCGCCACGTGGCCGCGGTCCGACCGTTCATCGAGGCGGGCTTCACCGATGTCGCGCTCGTCCAGGCCGGCCCGGACCGGCAGGACGAGTTCTTCCGGTTCGCCGAACGGGAACTGCTGCCAGCGCTGCGGGCGGAGTTCGGCTGATCCCGCCCGGACTGGCCTCAGACCACGGCCAGCGGGGAGTGCGGCGCGGCGGGCAGGTCGACGGTGATGGCGTCTCCCGGTCTGATCTCCCCACCTCGGGCGACCACGCCCATGATCCCCGCGCGCCGCACCACCTCGCCCCGTTCGTCCTTGCCGATCACCTCACCGAGCAGACCAGGGCGGAAGCGGTTGATCTGGTGGCAGGGGTTGCGGAGACCGGTCACCCGGACCGCGGCCCCACCGGGGAAGACGAGCAGCGTGTCGGTCGGTAACGCCAGCAGGTCGATCCCCGAGGTGGTCACGTTCTCCCCGAGTTCCCCGGGCGCGACCCGGTAGCCGAGGTCCCCCAACTCGCTCAACAGCTCCTGGCCGATCAGGTGGACCTGCCGCAGGTTCGGCCGGGTCGGATCCTTCGCGACCCTCGACCGGTGGCGGACCGTGGTTCCCGCGTGCGCGTCGCCCTCGACCCCCAACCCGGGGAGGAGGCGGATGCTCCGCTGCGCGGGTTTGGTGAAGGTGTGGGTCGCGCTTCGGCTGACGGCCACCACGACGCTCATGGCGAGTCCCTTTCGACCAGCCACCGCCGGGCGGCGGCTTCCCCTGTCCGGATCACCGCACACTAACCGGCGCGCCGGCCCCGGGGAGCGGGTTCTGTCCATCGTTCTCCGGCGACCGGACCACGCTCGGTCGGCCGCTCCCGGGAGGCGCCCGCGTGGGGAGCGGGTGGAGCCGCGCACGTGAGGGCCTCGCGGGATGACGGGGCCTGCCACTCCTCGGGCGGCGGCGAGGCCGGTGTCGCGGCCGGGTACCGGCGCACGGCCAGCGCCCGAGGTGTCGGCGGGGCGCGGTTCTCAGTCCTCGGTCAGTTGGGAACCGCTGATCCGCAACCAGCCGCTCGGGGAGAAGCGGGACCCCTCCGGCAGCGCCAGGCTCACGGTCTCGGGATCGCCGTGCGTCCACGCGCAGAGCTGGTAGGGCCGGTCGACGGTGAACCTGTTCGCCTGGGCGTCCCGTTGCCAGCTCTCGACGGTCAGGTCGCGTCCGACCGCGCCGAGGAACGCGACCAGTTCCGCTTCGGCCTGCTCCGGCGTGCTCACGGTGCACCGCAGGACCCGGTCCACCGTGACGAGTTGTCGGATTCGCCGGGTGCGTGCCCGGTGGCCGTCGCACACCCCGTACCGGGTTCCTGGCGCCAGGCTCGCGTACGGGGAGCCCGCCGGCACCGCGTCCAACCACAGCTGCCAGCAGCGTTCCTCGGTGTGGTGCCTCGGGGGCAGCCACCTGCCGTGCCTCCGCACCCACAGCAGATCGTCCCCGCCCGGGGTCGCCCGGTGCGCGCGGTGGGAGGCGATCGTGCCGGCGACCCGGTCCAGCGCGTCCGCCAGCAGCCCGGCCTGGCTGCGTTCGACGCCGATCGGCTCCTCGTTCGTGTAGGGGCCACGTACCGCCAGGCCTGTCAACATCCGCCACCGGGTGTGCTCGATGGTCAGCCAGCGCCGTCCGGTGAGGCAGGTGCCTTCCAACTCCGTGGTGGAGCCCAACCTGATCGCGTCGGCGGCCCTCCGCGCCAGCTCCGGTGTGAGCTGGATGAGACCGGCGTGCGGGGTGGTCCCCACGTGCAGCAGCACCCGGCTCCCCGCCCGGTCCGCGGCCACGGTGACCAGTCGGGAACGTTCGCACAGCAGTTCCCTGCCGTGGACGCGGACGTCCGGTTCGCCGGTCACGACCGCTCCGCCCGATCGCGGCGGGCCGGGTCGGGCGTCGGGGCGGCCCCGGGTGGCGATGTCCTGGAGAGGAAGGCGGTCGGGCGCGGGTGGTGGGCGGTCGGTACTCCGGCGACGGGGAGATGGTCGGTCGTCGGTGGGGCCATCACGTGTCTCCTGGTTCGTGGTCCTCGCGGGTGGGAACGCCGGTCCGCTCCGCCGCCGAGGAGCGCTGCTGACAACCACGTCATCGGCGGGAGACGACGTAAGGAGCAGCGGCGTCACTCCGGCGGGGGGCTCCGAGCCGGAGTTTTCGCGCCGACCTGTGTTCCCGCTGCGACGAGCGGCGTTCCGATCCCCCGTCTGAGTGATGTCGGCGGCGGGCACCGGGTGATGGTGGTTGGGCGGCAGGGCCGCGCCGCCTGGGCGGTTTCTCCCAGGGCGCGCCGAGCGGTTCGTCCCCTCCTGCGCATGAGCGGTCCCAGCCCGCCGCTCACCGTGCCGCCGGTACCGGTGGCACGGCCGTCGTCGACGGGGATCGCCGGGACGTCCACCTGCGGGCGGGCGGTCCTCGCCCGACGTCAGCGGCACGGACGCCCGCACCTCCTCGGAGCACGCAGGCATGCATGGTGGCGGTCCGGGCGGTCCGGGCGGTTCGGGACAGGGGTTGCGACTCGCGCACCGCCCGAGCGGGCTCCTCGTGCCGCCGACGGCCGCCGCCGCGGAGCACGGGGACGGGGCGGCGTGCGTGCCGGCGGCGGGAGCACCCTCCCGGTGGTGGGAGGGCGCCGTGCCGGCTGAGGTGGTGGGCGGGCCGTGGAGTCCGGGCTGCGCCCGAGCCGACCCGCCGGACCGGACCCGGGGCCAGGCTGGCGGGAGCGGGCCCCGCGAGGGACCGCTGGTGGCGCGAGGGGGCCAGCTCGGGTCCGTGGCCCGGAGCCGGGCCCGGGCAGGCGGTTCCCACCTCCGGGCCGGCGGCGGTATTCCCCCGCCCGGAGGTGTGGTACCCGGCTCCCGGTTGGCTACCGTCGATCGTGAGTTCCGCAGGACGACCAGGAGGAGACGTGGGCGCGCTCGACGGGAGGACCGCTCTGGTCACGGGAGGATCCCGGGGGATCGGCCGAGGCGTGGTGGAGCGGCTGGCGGCGGACGGAGCGGCCGTCGCTTTCAGCTACCGGTCCGATGTCGAGGCGGCCGACGCCGTGGTCGACCGCGTGCGGTCCCAGGGGGGCCTGGCCCACGCCCTCCGCGCGGACCAGGCCAGGGTGGACGAGGTCCGCCTGCTCTTCGACCAGGCGGAGGAACGGCTCGGCGGACTGGACATCCTCGTGCTCAACGCCGCGTCCCTCCGCGTGCCGACCTTCGCCGATGCCACCGAGGACGACTACGAGCACGTGTTCGACACCAACGTGCGGGGTCCGTTCTTCGCCATCCAGGAGGCCGGTCGACGCCTGCGGGACAACGGGCGGATCGTCACCCTGTCCACGGTGAACACCGTGGTGCGGTCACCAACCCTGGCCCTCTACGCCGGCAGCAAGGCAGCGCTCGAACAGTTCACCGTGGTGGCGGCCAAGGAACTCGGCAGCCGGGGCATCACGGTCAACACCGTCTCGCCGGGAGCCACCGAGACGGACATGCTCCGCCAGGCCAACTCCCCGGAGGCGCTGGAAGCCCTGGCGGCCTCCACCCCGCTGCGTCGGATCGGTCAGCCCGAGGACATCGCGAACGTGGTCGCCTTCCTCGTCGGGCCGGACGCCGCCTGGGTCACGGGGCAGAACCTGCGCGCCGAGGGGGGCATCACCCCCTGACCGTGCAGCGGGGCCAGGGCCGGCCCCGCTGCCACGCCGTCAGTCCCGCGCGCGAGCGGAGAAGCGGACCATGTTCCCGGCCGGGTCCCGGAAGGCGCAGTCGCGCACGCCGTAGACCTGCTCGGTCGGCTCCTGGAGCACCTCCGCGCCCGCCGCGCGCACGCGGTCGAAGGTGGCGTCGAGGTCGTCGGTGAGGAAGATGACCCCCGGCATCGCTCCCTTGGCCGTGAGGTCCTGGAGGACGCGGTTGTCCTCCGCCGAGACGAGGGCGCTGCCGGCGTACAGGTTGATCTCGAGTTCGGGCTGCCCAGCCGGGCCGACCGTCAGCCACCGCATGTTGTCGAACTCGTCGTCGAAGGTGTGGTCCGAGCGCACCTCCAGACCCAGGACGTCCCGGTAGAAGGTCAGCGCCGCGTCCTGGTCGTCGACGAAGAGGAAGGTGTGGGACAGCGTCAGGTTCATGCCGGGGACCGTAGGGCGGGGCGGCTCCGCCGTGCTTCTCCGTTTCTGCTCGGCCTGGCGAGCAGGCGGAGGTGGCAGGCGGGGAGCACGGGGGCCGCCGGCCTCGGCCGCGACCGGTAGGAGCTCGGACTCTCCCCGACCAGTTCGGTGAACCTGCTGCTGAACGAGCCGAGCGAGGTGCAGCCAACCGCGACGCACACCTCGGTCACCGACAGGGTGCCCGCGCGCAGCAACGCCTTCGCACGCTCGATGCGGCGCGTCATCAGGTACTGGTGCGGCGTCTCCCCGTAGACCTGCCGGAAGCGTCGCGAGAAGTGCGACGGGGACATCAGCGCGGTGCGGGCGAGCAGCGGCACGTTCAGGGGTAGCCAGTACTCGCGGTCCACCCTGTCCCGAGCCCGACGCAACAAGGCCAGATCAGTGGTCGTCACGAGCGGAGCCTCGCAGGGACCGCCGACGAGTTCCCCGCGCCAGGGCGGGCGGGACGGGCGAGGACCGGGCCGTTGGTGTCACCGGCCGGCGAGCCCGGCCTCCTGGGCGACGATCGCGGCCTGGACCCGGGACCGCAGCTCGAGTTTCGCCAGGACGCGGGAGACGTGGGTCTTCACGGTGGTCTCCCCGATGTGGAGCCGACCCGCGATCTCCTGGTTCGACATGCCCTCGCCGAGGCAGGCCAGCACGTCCCGTTCCCGCTCCGTGAGCTGGTCGAGGTCCCGGGTGGGTGGCCTGGTCGGGGCCGCGTCGGCGAAGGCGGTCAGCAACCTGCGGGTGACCTGGGGAGCCAGCACCCCCTCGCCGGCGGCGACCAGGCGTACCGCCTCGATCAGCGCCGGGGCCTCGACGGACTTGAGCAGGAAGCCGGCGGCACCGGCGCGCAGCGCTCCGTAGACGTACTCGTCCAGGTCGAAGGTGGTCAGGACCACCACCTCGCAGGTCCCGGCGCCGACCAGCTGCCTTGTCGCCTCGATGCCGTCCGTGCCGGGCATCCGGATGTCCATGAGCACGACGTCCGGCCGCAGGTCGACGGCCCGGCGTACCGCCGTCGCTCCGTCGCCGGCCTCTCCCACGACCTCGATCCCCGGTGCACCGGAGAGGATGAGGACCAGCCCCGCCCGGATGGCGGCGTGGTCGTCCGCCACCAGAACCCTGATGCTCACCTGTCGTCTCCCCTCACGGGCAACGCCGCGCGCACCCGCCACCGGCCGTCCACCACTCCGGCCGTCACGGTGCCGCCCGTCGCCCTCGCCCTTTCCCGCATACCTGCCAGTCCATGTCCGGCTCCACCGCCTGGCGGGTGGCGGGCGGGCAGGGTGTTGGTGACCGTCACCAGCACATCGTCCACGGTCCGCTCCAGCACCAGGTCGACCCGGCTGCCGGGGGCGTGCCGGACGGCGTTGGTCAGCGCCTCCTGCACGATGCGGTAGGCGGCGAGTTCCACAGCCGCGGGCAGTCCCCCCGGGGACTCGGCGACGTCGTCCGACCCCGTCGTCGTCCCCAGCGCGTTCCGGACCGACACCTGGAGACCGGAGGCCCGTGCCGAGCCCACCAGGTCGCCGATCTCGGCGAGCCGGGGCGGGGCGGCGACCTCGCGGCCGCCGTCCTCGTCGCCGCGCAGCATGTCGATCATCGCCCGCATCTCGGTGAGGGAGCGGACGCTGTTCTCCCTGATGGATCGCAGCACCGTGCGCACCGTCGCCGGATCGCCCCCGTCGGCCATCGACAGCACGGCCTCGGACTGGATCGCGATCGCCGAGAGGTGACCGGCGACCACGTCGTGCAGGTCCCTGGCCATCCTCGCCCGCTCGTTCGTGATCGCCGCCCGCCGGTCGAGCTCGGCGATGCGGGTGGCCTGCTCCGCGCGCTGGCGTTCGGCCGCGGCGGCGTCCCGGTGTTGGCGCACGTTCATGCCCCACCACACGGGGATGAGGACGATCGCCGCCACCTGCACCGCGGTGAGGAACGCGAGGGTGAGGCGGCCGGTGGTGGCCAGGGTGACCACGAGGGCGCCGACCAGCGTCACCGGGACCACCGCGACCATCGCGCGCCCCAACCGGCGGGAGCCGTAGTGCACGGCGGCGAACATCAGGTCGGCGAGGACCAACAGGACGGGGGCGCTGAACCCGAGTACCAGGTCCACTCCGGTGCCGACCAGCCCGATCGCCAGCGCCAGCGGGGGACGGCGGGCGCGCAGGAGACTGCCGGAGCAGCAGACGGCCAGCACCAGGAGGCGCACCCACGGAGAGGGCTGGTCGACCACACCCGGCAGCGTCGCCAGGTCCTGGACCTCGTAGAGCACCGCGCCGAAGGTGAACAGGGCCACGGCGATCAGCGGATCGCGCCAGGGCGGGCGCGCCCAGGTGGCGAGGACACGAAGCGGGCCGGACACCGCCACATCACAGCACGGCGGCCCGACCTGGCACGTCCTCCCCACGACGGACCCCGGAGCGGCGGCCGTCCTCCCCGAGGACGACACGAGGCGGACCTGATCGCCGACGCGGTACCCGGGCCGTCTCGGCCAGGCTGGTCGCCGTGAGCGACTTCTGGCAGATGCTGCGGGAGAACCCCCTGGTCGTGGCGATCGCGGCCGCCGAGATCCTCTTCTGGTTGTTGATCCTGGTTGGGCTGGCGGTGCGGTACCTGCTCCGTCAGCGCCGGCTCAGCGGGCTGGTGCTGACCTCGGTTCCGCTGGTGGACATCGTCATCCTCGTCCTGACCGTCGTGGACCTGCGAGGCGGTGGCGACCCCGGTGCCGTGCACGGTCTCGCCGCGGTGTACCTGGGCGTCAGCGTCGCCTTCGGCCCGAGCATGGTGCGGTGGGCGGACCAGCGTTTCGCCTACCGGTACGCCGGTGGCCCCCCGCCGGTCCGCCCGCCCCGTCGCGGCCCGGGGAAGGTGCGTCACGAGTGGCGGGAGTGGCGGAAACTCGTCCTCGCCTGGGGAATCTCGTGTTCGGTGCTGCTCCTGCTGATCGTGTTGTCCCCGTCCGGCAGTGACGTCGAAGCCCTGTGGGGCTGGGCCGCCCGCTTCACGGTGGTGCTCGCGATCTGGTTGGTCGCCGGCCCGCTGTACTCCACCCTGTTCCAGTCCGAGCCGTCCGGTGCGGACGAGTTGGCGACGGGGCCGGCCGGTGGGGGCACCGCTGGCCGCGCGACGTCGCGTCCTCCCCACGACCTGGGAGGACAGCGGTGAGGGAGGCCGCGCGGGTGCTGGGATTCCTGCTGCTGATCCCCCAGGGAGTGGTCGCCCTGTTCCTGCTGGCCCGAGGCGAGCTGTCCGGTTGGGTGCTGGCCAGTCACCTGCCGGCCCGGCTCCAGGTGCCCGGGGCCGTCGGGATCGCGCTGCTCGGCCTCGCCCTGATCCTGGTGCTCCGCCGGATGGAGTGCCGACCGGAAGATCGCTGACCGGCCTCCGCCGGCCGGTGCCGGTAGTGGGTCCGCGCACGCTCCCCGCCGTCACCGATGAGGTGGGACCGCCCACGGCTTCCTCCCGGTAGGAGCACGGCCGGCGCGTGCGCGGGGTCCGTGGGCGTCCCTTCCCTCGGGATGTCGTCACGGGGCCGGCGGGGCATCGCCGGGGGTCATGGCCGGAGGCTGATGACTCCGCACGGGCAGACCTCGGCTGCCTCGGCCACGGCTTCCCGTTCATCCTCCGGCGGGTGGTCCTGGAGCACGATCACCCGGCCGTCCTCGTCGTCCTGGGAGAAGGTCGCGGGGGCGGTCAGCGCGCACATGCCCGCCGCGCAGCACCGTTCGCGGTCGACCGTGATCCACATGCGCTCACCAGGCCACGGGAAGTCGGTGGACACCGTAGATCCCCATGTCCGATCGCAGGGGGACCTCGTCCGGTGTGACCGCGAGCCGGAGACCGGGGAACCTGCTGAGCAGCGAGCCGAACCCGATCCGCATCTCCACGCGGGCGAGCTGCTGCCCGAGGCACTGGTGGATCCCGTGGCCGAAGGCGAGGTGACCGGTGGTGCGCCGCGTGATGTCCAGCCGGTCCGGCTCGGGGAACCGGGTGGGGTCCCAGTTCGCCGCCGGCACCGACACGGTGACGCTCTCCCCGGCCCGGATGAGGTGGCCGTCCAGCTCGATGTCGTCGAGGGCGGTCCGGATCGGGCCCACGTGGATGACGCTCAAGTACCGCAGCAGTTCCTCGACCGCGCCGGGCAGCAGGGCGGGGTCGGAGCGGAGGAGGGCGAGCTGGTCCGGGTGCTGGAGCAGCGCGAAGGCGCCGTGGGCGAGCATGTTCGCCGTCGTCTCGTGGCCTGCCACCAGCAGCACGACGCCGATCGTGGCCAGTTCCTCGTCGTCGAGCTCGCCCCCGGCCACCAGTCCGCTGAGCAGGTCGTCCTCCGGGTTCGCGCGCTTGGCCTCCACGAGCTGACCGAGGTAGGTGGTCAGGCTCCTGAGCGCGGTGTTCCGCTCCTCGAGGGGGGTGTCGAGCGTGAAGAGGGTTCTCGTGTGCCGCTCGAACAGGGGCCGGTCGGCCGGGGGAACCCCGAGCAGGGCGCAGATGACCAGGGAGGGGACGGGCAACGCGAAGTCGGCGACCAGGTCGGCCGGTTGGTCACGGTCCGCGAGCAGGTCCAACTGGTGGTCGACGATCCTCTCGATCATCGGCTCCAACGTGCGCATCCGGCGCACGGTGAACTCCCCGGTCAGCAACCGGCGGTACCGCGTGTGCTCGGGAGGGTCCATCCGGGTGAGAGCGCCCCGGGGGATGAAGCGTTTCGTGCCCTCGGCCATCGGCCCCATGGGGATCGGGGCCCGGGCGAGGTCGCCTCGGGAGCTGAACCGGGGGTTGGCCAGAACCTCCCTGACCTGGGCGTGGCCGGTGACCAGCCACCCTTCGTGGCCGTCCGGGTAGGTCATCCGGCTGACCGGTCGGTGGTCGCGCAGCTCGTTCAGACCGGGCGGTGGGCTGAAGGGGCACTGGCGTTCCAGGGGGAGGCCGGGGGCAACGGGTGTCGCGTCGGTCATCTCTCGGTCCTTCCGAACGAGTGAATTCGGGGCGGAGCGTGTCGGGTTGGTGACGCCACGGTGATCGTATCCGATTTTTCACGAATTTCGTGAACTTTATGAAGTGTTTGGCTGTCGCTAGGCTGTGCCGACCACAGGGCGGAAGGGTGTGGGGATGTCCCGGATCAACGAGCGCGGCGCCGAGTTCGATCGGTTCCTCGAACGGTTCGCTCGTCACATGGGGGACCTCGGGATGCCCCGGATGGCCGCCAGGGTGTTGATCGTCCTGCTGGTCGCCGACCGGAGCCGGACCGCGGCGGAACTGGGAGAGGAACTCGGAGCCAGCGCGGCCGCGATCTCCGGCGCGGTCGGCTACCTGGGGCGGCTCGGCATCCTCGAACGCGGGCGGGAACCCGGTCAGCGTCGTGACCGCTACTGGGTCGACGAGAACGTCTGGTACCTGACCCTCGTCCGCCGGACCGACCTCCTGCGGCAGTTCGAGGACATCCTCAACGAGGGCGTGCGCGTGGTCGGGGGCGACACGCGAGCCGGGGGGCGGCTGCGGGAGAGCGCCCGCTTCTACGAGTTCCTGCGCGGTCAGCTCCCGCTGCTGACCAGGAAGTGGCAGGAGACGCAGACCGGGCCCACCGGAGCCGGGCCGCACGGCGGGACGTCACCCGGGGCCTGACCTGCCGGCTTCCGCTGCCCGCCCCTCCGTGCCGTCGTGCCACCGGGCCGGTCCGCGACCGCGTGGGGCCGACGGGGGAGCGCGCCCCCGCCTGACCCGGGGCCCGCATCCCTGGCCAACCCAGCGCGGAGGGCGCACCATCGGGGAATGCAGGAGAACACGTTCGGGGACTTCCTGCGGCACCGCCGGGAACAGCTTCGTCCGGCCGACGTCGGCCTGACCGCCAGTGGTCGCCGCCGCACGCCCGGGCTGCGCCGTGAGGAGGTGGCCGGCCGTGCCGGCATCTCCGTCGACCACTACGCCCGACTGGAACAGGGACGGGGGAGACGCCCCACCGTGGCCGTGCTGGCCGCGCTGGCCAGGGCGCTGCTGCTCACCGAGGCGGAGCACGGTTACCTGCACCGTCTGGTCCTCCGGGCGTCCGACGCGCCGGCGGCGAGCGAACCGCTCGACGACCGCGCCCGGCTGCTGCTCGGCACGATGGACCGGGCGCCGGCCGTCGTGGTGGACCGGCGCTACGACCTGTTGGCGTGGAACGGCCCGGCCGACACGCTCTTCGGCGGCTTGGTCGACCGCCCGGACGAACAGCGCAACCTGCTCTGGCTGCTCTTCTGCGACCACGGCCTGCGCCAGCTCCTGGACCCCGTCGACGCCGACCGCATGGGCACCGAACTCCTCGGCAGCCTGCGCGCGCACGCGGAACGGCTCGATCCGGCCCTCGAACGAGTGATTCGTCGGCTGGCGGGTTCGAGCGCCGCCTTCCGGAAGATCTGGCCGCGCCACCGGTTCGCCCCACCGGGGTGGGGATCGGTGCGGATTCGCCACCAGGGGGTGGAACGGCGCGGCGTGGGCGAGGTCGTCAGGCTCGCCGAGACCGAGTCGGAGGCGGAGTTCGGCGAGCCGGGCGCTCGGCCCGACACGCCCCCTCCCGCACCCGACGAGCTGTTCCCCGATCCAGACCTGGAGGAGGCGGCGGATGGCGTCGAGCTGGCCTCCGACGATCCGGACGCCCCACCCCCACCCCCCGACC
>NZ_AGVX02000152.1 GCF_000239155.1 Actinoalloteichus spitiensis RMV-1378 | reverse complement strand
GGCCGCGGCGGCCGCCGCTGCAGAAGATGGTGTCGAACTCCTCGGCGGTGACGTCGAGCACCAGTGGGAGACGTCGACGCTGCCCGAGCGGCGAGATGCCCCCGGCGACGTACCCGGTGGCGCGTTCGGCGTCGGCCACCTCCGCCAGCCGCGCCTTCTTCATCCCCACGGCGGCGGCGAGCGCCTTGAGGTCCAGCTGCCTGGTCACCGGGATGACCCCGATCAGCAGGGTGCCGGCCGAGTCGGCCACCAACGTCTTGAACACCCGCTCCGGTGGGACGCCCAGCGCCTCGGCCGCTTCCAGCCCGTACGACTCGTGCCTGGGGTCGTGGTCGTAGGAGTGCAGCGTGTGCGGCACGCCTCGTCTGCTCACCAGGGTGGTCGCCGGTGTCCCCTGTCCCGCCATGCCGGAATGGTAGGCGGTCCGGACGAGGGGAGGACGGGGTGACGACGGGCACCCCCGGGGAATGCGCGCGGCGCGGGTGGCGTTGGGCTGGACGTGGTCACAGATGTCGTAACGCGCGAATGCGGGCACGACGACGTAGGGTTGGCGGCGGTCGCCGGCCAGCGTGGTCGGCCCACGTCGAGGGTGACCGCCGGGCTGTCCGCGCGGCGGGGAAGGAGGCCGGTGACCGGGAGGTCCGAAGCCGGGCGCCCCGCCAGCGGGGGCCCGTCCTCGCGGGGCGAGGACCAGCCGGCGGAGAGCGCCGCCGAACGGGCGGCGCGGTTCGAACGGGACGCCATGCCCCTGCTCGACCAGCTCTACGGCGCTGCCCTGCGGATGACCAGGAACGCCGCCGACGCCGAGGACCTCGTCCAGGAGACGTTCCTCAAGGCCTACGCGGCCTTCGAGTCGTTCGCGTCCGGCACGAACCTCAAGGCGTGGCTGTACCGCATCCTGACCAACACCTACATCAACGGCTACCGCAAGAAGCAGCGGCAGCCCCAGCAGCAGCCGACCGACGAGATCGCCGACTGGCAGCTGGCCCAGGCCGAGAGCCACACCTCGCAGGGGCTGCGCTCCGCCGAGGTGGAGGCGCTGGACCGGTTGCCGGACACCGCGGTCAAGGCGGCGTTGCAGGAGCTCGCCGAGGACTTCCGGATGGCCGTCTACCTCGCGGATGTCGAGGGCTTCTCCTACAAGGAGATCGCGGAGATCATGGGAACACCGATCGGAACAGTGATGTCCCGACTGCACCGAGGCCGGGCACAGCTGCGCGAGCTGCTCACGGACGTGGCGAGGGACCGTGGATTTCTCCGGTCGGGGCAGCGGGAGGTGACTGGCTCGTGAGTTGTGGCGACGCGACGACACCGTGTCACGAGGTCCTTGGCGAGCTGTGGCTGTACCTCGACCACGAGTGCGACGAGAAGCGCCGGGAGGTGCTGCAACGGCACCTGGACGAGTGCGGCCGATGCCTGGAGCACTTCGGGATCGAGGAACACCTGAAGGAGCTGTTGGCCCGCAAGTGCGGTGGTGAGCAGGCCTCGGAGGACTTCAAACAGCGGCTGCGGGCCTCCATCAGGGAGACGGTGCTCGCGCAGGCCGAGGTGACGGTGGAGCCCGCCGAGGGCGGTGCCCGCACCGTGGAGGTCACCCTCACCAACCAGCGGGTGGACGAGGAGGCCTGACCGCCACGGCGGCACGTCGAACAGCGACGGGGGCCCGGAGCGTGTGCTCCGGGCCCCCGTCGTCGGCTTCAGGAGTTGGGCCGCTTGCCGTGGTTGGCCTTGTTCTTCTTCCGGTCACGCTTCTTGCGCGCACGCTTTCCCATGCGTTCCTCCTTCGTGGGGCCTCCACACGCCTCGCCGTCGTGGAGGAGCGACCGGTACCGCCAGGCGGAGCCGGGCGCAGGTCTGCCCGTCAGTTTGACACCCGGCCCGGGTTGGCCCGGCCGGGGGTTGCCCTGCTGGCGTTCCCGGGCCCGGGGGAACCGCGACCACGGCGCGCCGGGCCGGCACGGGCCGTCGACCGGGGTTGGGCGGGAGCCCGGGGGACGCGGCGGGCGGGGTGCGCGAGGGCCGGGGTGGGTAACCCCGTTCCAGGCCCAGAAGGGGGGACGGCGGTCTCCGCGCACGGGGGCCGGGCCGGAGATGGTGTGCCCAGGGGCGTGGTTGGATGTCGGAGGGGAACTCCGAGTGAAGGCGGGACGGTATGGCCGAGGAGATTCGGGCCGAGATCGTGGGAAACGTGCTCCAGGTGCTGGCGACCGAGGGGCAGGCCGTTGACGACGGGGACACCCTCGTGCTCCTCGAGTCGATGAAGATGGAGATCCCGGTGCTCACGGAGATCGCGGGAACCCTCTCCCGGCTGGCGGTCGCGGAGGGAGACGTCGTCCAGGAGGGCGACCTGATCGCCATCGTCGAGTGACGGAGAGACCGTGACCGGAACCTTCATCTCTGGACGGGGTGGTGGCCTTGTCCACGCTCAGTGACCTGCTCGCCGAACACACCACCTTGTCGGACGGTGTCGTGGACCACCTGCAGATGGTGGTCGCGGAGTGGCAGCTGCTGTCCGACCTCTCCTTCGCGGACTTCCTGTTGTGGACGCCGGTGGAGGACGCCGACGGCGAGGTCGACGACGGACGGTTCCTCTGCGTGGCGCAGGCCCGGCCCACCACGGCGCCGACGGCGCATCCCGAGGACCTGGTGGGCGGCGTCGTCACCTCCGTCGAGCACCCCCAGCTCCGGCGCGCCGTCCTCGACGGGCGCATCTGCCGGGAGGAGGAACCGAAGTGGCACCTCGGGGTGCCCGTCCGCCGGGAGACCATCCCGGTCCGGTACGGCAACCAGGTGGTGGCCGTGCTGAGCCGGGACACGAACCTGGCGATGCCGAGGGTCCCCAGCCCCTTGGAGATCTCCTACCTCGGCAGCGCCTCCGACCTGTGCCAGATGGTGGCCGACGGGAGTTTTCCCACGAGTGAACCCGCCCCGGACGTGCACACCAGCCCCCGGGTCGGTGACGGCCTGATCCGGCTGGACGCCACGGGATCGGCGGTCTTCGCCAGCCCGAACGCCCTGTCCGCGTACCACCGGATGGGGCATGCGGCGGACCTCCTGGGCACCCAGCTCGCACCGCTCACCCGGGCGTTGATCTCCGACCCGTTCGACGCCACGGAGGTGGCCCAGCGCATCCGGTTGGCCGTCGACGGCCAACCGAGCATGCGGATGGAGGCGGAGGCCAGGGGCGCCACCGTGCTCTTCCGCGCGCTGCCGCTGCGACCGCGAGGACAGGCGGCGGGAGCGCTCGTGCTGGTGCGTGACGTCACCGACCTGAAGCGGCGCGACCGGGCCCTGATGTCAAAGGACGCCACGATCCGCGAGATCCACCACCGGGTGAAGAACAACCTCCAGACGGTCGCCGCGTTGCTGCGGCTCCAGTCGAGGAGGATGTCCACGCCGGAGGCGCGGCAGGCCCTCCAGGAGTCCATGCGACGGGTGACGTCGATCGCGTTGGTGCACGAGACCCTGTCGATGTCGGTGGACGAGCGGGTCGACCTCGATGACGTGATCGACCGGGTGATCCCCATGATGAGCGACGTCGCGGCCGCGGAGAGCCGGGTGGCGGTGCGCCGGGACGGCCGGTTCGGGGTCGTTCCGGCCGAACTGGCCACTCCGTTGGTGATGGTGCTGACCGAACTGGTGCAGAACGCCATCGAGCACGCGTTCAGCCGTGGGCAGCGCGGGGATGTCTCGTTGTCGGCGAGCCGCTCGGCGAAGTGGCTGGACGTGCTGGTCAACGACAACGGCAAGGGGCTACCGGCCGGGTTCTCCCTCGAACGCGCCGACGGGCTCGGCCTCCAGATCGTGCGCACGCTGGTGGATTCCGAGCTCCAGGGGTCGTTGAGCCTGCGGAGGGGTGAGCCGGTGGGGACGCAGGCGGTCCTGCGTGTTCCGCTCAAGCGCCGCCGGTGACGGCCGGGACTCCGCCGGATGGCGGAGGTCACTGCGCCGTCCGGGGTGACGCACCGCCACCGGCGGGGGTAACGGTGCGACGAAGTCGCCACGTCGGTCCGTTGTCGGCCGCGGCTTTTGTGGGGCCGGTGGAATCGTCTCGATTCCACCGGTGCATGACGGCTTCGCGGGAAGGGAAATGCCCCGAACATGAAAACGCCGAGAGCTCGGGGGCTCTCGGCGTGATCAGAGGGTTCGCGCGGCTCAGGCGTTGCTCCGTGCGCGGGTCCGGGCGTTGCGCCGCTTCAGCGCGCGCCGCTCGTCCTCGCTCATTCCGCCCCAGACGCCTGCGTCCTGCCCGCTCTCCAAAGCCCAGGTCAGGCACTCGGAGGACACCGGGCACCGTCGGCAGACGGCCTTCGCCTCGGCGATCTGCAGGAGGGCGGGACCGCTGTTGCCCACGGGGAAGAACAGCTCAGGGTCCTCGTCACGGCAGGCCGCGCGGTGGCGCCAGTCCATTGTTACGTGCTCCTCGCTAGGCGCGATGCAACGCGCCGGTCGTTGTTCGGGGGTAAGTGTGGCGGGTGCTTGTGAAGGCTTTCACGTGCCTTGCCTTGTGAATGCTTTCACGAACTGGCGCAATGTCAAGGGGTTAGATCCAATCGGGTGAGGCAACTCACCTGTAAGATCAATTTTGATCACGCTGAGTAGCTACGAGTGCGGCCAAGTCGGGGAGCTCGCCGGCCGACCCACACCCTATGGCGGTATGACACTCGCGCCCGTTGTGATTGCCCGCGAATCAGACTACTACCTGTAGGGCGTTTCGTGTTGCGGAGAACTCGATCGTGGTGTGGTGCCCGAGGAAGTCGCCGTCCACCTGGAGCCCCGTGGGCAGCGCGCAACGGACCACGACCGAGGGCACGTCGTCCACCCGCAACACCGCGCGCCCCTTCGGTTCCCGCTTCGAGCTGATCACCTGCCCGAGGTGTCGGAGCACGGTCGGCAGCGCGGTGGACCGGAGGCCGAAGACGCCGAGCCCGCCGTCGAAGGAAGCACCGGGGTTCACGTGCAGGGGACGGCGGCCGAGGTAGGTCCAGGGGTCGGTGTTCGACACGAACGCCAGGTGGAGCCCGGTCTCGGGCTCCCGGCCGGGCAGGGTGGCGGTGATCCGGGGACGGCGACCGACGAGCCGGAAGTAGTTGGCCACCGCGATGCGCACGTAACGGGCGGCGCTCGCCTCGTGGCCCCTGGCGCGGAGGCGCTCGACGCCGGCGATCACGTCGGCGTCCCAGCCCACCCCCGCGTTGAACGTGAACCACCTGCCGTTGGCGCGACCGAGGCCCACCCGGCGGGACCGCCCCTCCTCGATCGCGGTGAGCAGCTGGTGCGTCGCCTCGACGGGGTCCCGGGGCATGCCGAGCGCCCGGGCGAAGACGTTGCCCATGCCACCGGGAACCACGCCCAACGCGGGGACGTCGTCCCGGACACCACGGCGCAGCAGGCCGTTGACCACCTCGTTCACCGTGCCGTCACCGCCGAGGGCGACGACGAGGTCCACGCCGTCGTCCATGGCCCGCGCGGCCGCGTCCGCGGCATGCCCCCGGTAGTCCGTCTCGGCGACCTCCAGCCGCACCGTGCTCGCCAGTGCGTGCGCGAGCACATCCCGAACCCCCGACGTCGTGGAGGTGGCCTGCGGGTTGACCACGAGGAGCGCGCGCACGCATCGCAGGGTAGGCCAGTCCGTCGCGTGATCGCGCGTCGCCTGTGCGGGCGACGCCCGGCGCGCGCCGTGACGGGCGCCCCGCACCGCCCGGGCCGGGCCGCGCCACGGAGAACCCGCGCTGGCCGGGGTTATCATCGGCGTTCGGAAATTCCCGATACCCATCCCGTGAGGTGTCCCCGTGCGTTCCGAGCCACCGCCGCGGTCCGTCCGACTCGCCGGACTCCTCGTCGCCCTCCAGGGGCTCGGGGGTCTCGGCTTCGTCGCGGTCTTCCTCACCAGGGAGGTCGGCGGTGTCGGGCAGGAGACCGGTGGGAGCGGGTTCGGCCACGTCGCCTACTTCAGCCTGCTCAGCCTCGGCGTGCTCGCCATCGCCGCCGGGCTGCTGCGCGGTAGACCGTGGGCCAGGACCCCGGCGCTCTTCGTGCAGATCCTGCTGTTCGCCGTCGCCTGGTACGCCTTCGGGCCCTCCGAGCAGCGGCTCGCGGGCCTCGCCCTCGGTGCCGTCTGCGTGGCGACCTTCGTCGCGCTGTGCACCATCAGGGCCCGGCTCTGGGCGGTCAACCTGACCGAGGAGGAGCTGGCGCGGCGGGCCGGGGAGCCGCTCCCCGCCGGGACGGGGCCGGAGGACGGGAGCTCCGGGAACTCCTGACCGCCGCGACCGTCCCGTCGCTCCGGACAGGGACGCCGAAAGGACCTCCGATGCGTTTTCGCGAGGCGGACGCCACCGACTGGCCGAAGATCTGGCCCTTCTGGCACCGGATCGTGGCCGAGGGCGAGACCTACATGCTGCCCGATGTCGGTCCGGACGAGGCGGCCCGCTACTGGATGCTCCCCCCGCCCGCGAAGGTGTACGTCCTCGAGGAGGACGGGCGGGTCCTGGCCTCGGCCCTGCTCAAACCGAACCAACCGGCCGGGGGCGACCACGTGGCCAACGCCTCCTTCATGGTCGACCCGGACCAGGCCGGCCGAGGGCTCGGGCGCCGCCTGGCCGAGTGCGTCCTCACGGCGGCGGGCGAGGCCGGCTACCTCGCGATGCAGTTCAACGCCGTCGTCGAGACCAACACCCACGCGGTTCGGCTGTGGAAGTCGCTCGGCTTCGAGGTGCTGGCGACCGTTCCCGACGCCTTCCGCCACCCCCGGCACGGCCTGGTCGGTGCGCACATCATGCGCCGCGCGCTCTGAGCCGAACCAGGCCGAGGGGACCGGCGCTGCGCCGGTGGCTGCGCATCCCACCTGACACCCGCGGCGCCGACCGACGCCCTCCAACAGGCGATCGCGTGCCGCCGGACCGGAGCGACCGCACCTGGTGGGCGCCGGCAGGCGGTGCCGTCTCCCTCGCCGGGTCGACCCCCGGAGGGCGTGCCCGGCGTCGTCAGGAAGACCCCGTCGGGAGCGGAGCCGCCTTCCCCGCCTCCTCGGACGCAGCCGCCGAGCCCAACGCGGCCAGCGGGGTTCCGGTGAGGCGGAACACGGTCCACCCGTCCATCGGCACGGCACCGAGGGACCGGTAGAAGGCGATCGTCGGTTCCAGCCAGTTCAGCACCGACCACTCCAGGCGGGCGTAGCCGCGCTCGACGCAGAGCTCCGCCAGGGCGGCGAGCAACGCCCGCCCCAAGCCCTCCCCCCGCCGGTCGGGCGTGACGAACAGGTCCTCCAGGTAGATGCCGTGGGAGCCCCGCCACGTCGAGAAGTTCAGGAACCACAGCGCGAAGCCCACGACCTCGCCGTCCACCTCGGCGACGTGGCCGAACAGGGCACGTTCGGGACCGAACAACGCGGTGCGCAGGGCGTCGTCGGTCAGGTGGCACTCGTGCGCCGCCTTCTCGTGCGCGGCCAACCGGTGCGCCAGTTCCACGACGCGGGTGACGTCACGGGGTTCGACACGGCGAACGCGGGAATCGGGCATGATCGTGGGAACGCCTTCCTCGACGGGGACCTACCGGCCCCAGGATCCCAGGTTCAGCGCCTGGAGCTGCGGCGTCCCCCTGTCGACCCCCAGCACCGCCGCGCCCCCGGTCAGCATCGAGAAGTGCGCGGCGGTGGAGAACGGGAGCCCGAGCCAGCGGGCGATCAACACCCGGCTGAGATGGCCGTGACCGACCAGGACGACGTCCCGGTGCGGGAGCACCGCCCGGACCCGGAGCAGGACGCGGTCGGCGCGGGACGTCACCTGGCTCGCGGACTCGCCGTGGGGAGCGGGGTGGGTCCAGATCGACCACCCGGGGAGCTCGCGGCGGATGTCGGCGGTCGTCCTGCCCTCGTAGTCCCCGTAGTCGAGCTCGCGGAGGTCGTCACTGACCTCGGCGGAGCCGAGCCCCGCGAGTTCCGCCGTCCTGAGGGCGCGCTGTCGCGGGCTGACGAGCACCAGCGGCGAAGGACCGGTCGGGAGCACCTCGCGGAGCACCTCACCGGCCCGCACCGCCTGTTCCTCACCCGTCGGCGTCAGGGGGACGTCGGTGCGCCCGGTGTGGCGACCCACGCGCGACCAGGGCGTCTGCCCGTGGCGGACGAGGAACACCCGGGGACGGCGGTCCCCGTGGCGGACGTCGGGCGGGCCCGCCGGGGGCTCCGGCCCGCTCACGCCGGCCGTCCCGAGCGCGGTGGCGCACCCGCCCCCGACCACGTCCCTGGGACGGGGGGTCCGGGGTGGCGCGGGGCGCGGGCGCCGGCCCCACGGGTGTCGGGTGGCAACGGGGGCATGGGTCCTCCCTGCTGGCGGCCCGGGTACCGCGTCGACGTGCCGGACCCTACTCGGGGCGGCGCCCGTGCACCGCCCGACACGGCGCAGGGCGTGGAGCCCCACGTCTCAGTCCTGCCCCGGGGCGGGCCTCTCGTACCAGGCGACGCAGTCCTCGTACCGGGGCAACAGCCCCGCAGCCTCGGCCTCCCGCAGGGCCGGCGCGTTCCGGTCCTTGTCGGACAGGACCAGCCCGTCGTGGGGGAGCGGAAGTCCGAGCTCGGGGTCCAGGGGGTTGATGCCGTGCTCGGAGGCCGGCCGGTACCCGGTCGAGCAGAGGTAGGTCATGAGGGTGTCGTCCTCGAGCGCGACGAACGCGTGGCCGAGGCCCTCGGCGAGGTAGAGCGCGTGGAAGTCGAGCGAGTCCAGCCGAACCGCCTCCCACCGGCCGAAGGTCGGGGAACCCACGCGGATGTCGACGACGATGTCCAGCAGCGCCCCCTGAGGGCAGTAGATGTACTTGGCCTGGCCCGGCGGCACGGCGGAGAAGTGCACACCGCGAACGGTGCCTCGCCGGGACACGCTGTGGTTGGTCTGGGCGAGCCGCAGCGGGCGCCCCACCGCCTCCACGAAGGCGTCCTCCTGGAACGGCGCCACGAACAGCCCGCGGTGGTCGGGGAAGACGGGGGGGATGAACTCGACGGCTCCGGCGATCTCAAGCTTGCGTACCTGCACACCGGGCAGCGTATGAGGTGCTCCTCGCCACCGGCGGAGGGGCCGGCCCGGCCGGCTGCCGGCAGGGGAGGACGTCGGGGTGAGCTGGGTGGACCGGCGGGGAGCCCGACGGGCATGGCGGGGGCGGCCCTCGTCCCGACCGTGCGTTCCGGCCCGGACGGCGCTGGTGGCCACGCACGCCGACAACCGGGTCACCCGCTGCGACCGGCAGCGAGGGGACTCCTCCAGGAGCGGGAACCTGAGCGCCGTCACGGAGCCGCGCCCGAACCAGGGACGGACGTCGTGGTGGGGACGTGCACGACCCCTCACCTTTCGCTGGCCCGGCCTTGGGGAACGCGCCGGCCCGCTGCCACACTGTCCGGCACCGCGTCGTCGCCGCGTGGCCAGACCCCGGGCCCGCGCCCACCGCCCCGCCCCGCCCAGTTCCCTGTCGGCCCACCGCGCCGCCCCCTCGCTGGAGCCCGGTGGCGGTGCCCTCGCTCAGTTAGGACGACATGACAACGCTGGACACGACCTCGCCGCTGACCGACTCCGAGATCCTCGAGGGACACCGGGGCGGAAAACTCGCCGTCAAGCTCACCCGCCCCCTGGTCGACGCCCGGGGCCTCTCGATCGCCTACACGCCCGGCGTGGCCAGGATGAGCCGTGCCATCGCCGACGACCCGACCCTGGCCACCACCCACACCTGGGCCGGTCGGTTGGTGGCCGTCGTCAGCGACGGGACCGCCGTGCTGGGCCTCGGCGACGTGGGGCCTCGTGCCGCGCTCCCCGTGATGGAGGGGAAGGCGGCGTTGTTCAAGGAGTTCGCCGGCCTCGACTCCATCCCCCTCGTGCTGGACACGACCGACGTCGACGAGCTCGTGGAGACGCTGGTGCGGCTCCGGCCCTCCTTCGGCGCGGTGAACCTGGAGGACGTCGCGGCCCCGAGGTGCTTCGAGCTGGAGGACCGCCTGGTCGAGGCGCTCGACTGCCCGGTCATGCACGACGACCAGCACGGCACAGCGATCGTGGTGCTCGCCGCGCTCCGGGGCGCCGCGACCGTGGTGGACCGGGCGGTGGAGTCGCTGCGGGTCGTGATCGCCGGTGCCGGAGCCGCCGGTGTCGCGTGCGCGCGCATCCTGCTGGCGGCCGGCGTCGCCGACGTCACGGTGCTGGACTCGCGGGGAGCGCTGCACCCGGGGCGTACCGACCTGAACCCGGTGAAGCGCACGCTGCTGGGCCGGACGAACCCGAGGGGGATCACCGGTGGACTGGCGGAGGCGCTCCCGGGGGCGGACGTCCTCGTCGGCCTGTCCTCCTCGCCTGTCCCCGAGGAGCTGGTCGCGTCGATGGCTCCAGGTGCCGTGGTGTTCGCGTTGTCCAACCCCGACCCGGAGATCCACCCCGACATCGCCGCGCGGCACGCATCGGTGGTCGCCACCGGGCGGAGCGACTTCCCCAACCAGATCAACAACGTGCTGGCCTTTCCCGGGGTGTTCCGCGGAGCGTTGGACGCTGGAGCCCGTCGCATCACCGAACCGATGAAGCTCGCGGCGGCGGAGGCCATCGCCCGGGTGGCCCTGCCAGGGCTGAGTGCGGAGCGGGTGGTCCCGAGCGTGTTCGACCCGGCGGTCGCTCCCGCGGTGGCCGAGGCGGTGGCGGACGCCGCCGGCTGAGCGGCTCGCCCGAAGGCCGGTCGTTCGCGGTGCGCGCCGCGGCCGACCGGCCCGCCCCGTTCCGCCGGCTCTCCGGCGAGCGAGCTCGTCGGAAAATCACTGAATTGTGCGAGTAGTTAGCCTCTAAACTCTCCCATCCGGATGAAGAAGTGTGCTGGCTGGTCACGTAGAGCTTCCGAAATCCACCCTTCCGCAGTTTGAGGGACCGATCTTCACGGGTGGGGCCGTGACGGAATGAACCTCGACGCTGGCCCGCCGCCACCGGGGGAGATACCTTGCAGCGACCAGGGTCGGGTCCGGGGCCCTCCGGACCCGGCATCGGGCGGACCCGCGTGCGGCTGGGAGGATCCGTCCGACGACCAGCGCACTTGACTCAAGCTTGACACTGAATGGATGTGGAGACTCGGGTGGCGGTCAACCGCGCGACTCCGGACGGTGTCCTTTCCCTCGCCCGTTCAGGGGGAAGCTCCACACCTGCCAATGGAGTACAACCGAATGTGTCCACTCGGCATGTTCGGTGGGACAACGCTCTGCCTCTGGGCGCCGTGCGGGAGGATGAGACCGTGACCGACCCGGCCCAGCGCGCCGAGATCAGCGTGGATGCGTGGCGCGCACGCTGCGGCGCAGCGGAGAACTCCCCGGAGGCCCAGGCCTCCACGCCCACCGAACTAGACCGGCTGACCGCGCTCACCGTTCCGGCGGCGCTGTGCAGCGATGGCGACGTCGTCGAGTACGCCAACGAACCCTTCGCCAGGTTGCTGGCGGCGGGCTGCGTCGACGACCTGATCGGCAAGGACCTCGACAGTTTCCTCGACCGAGGTGGCGCGTGCGGTGCGCACCGGCTCTCCCGCCTCGACGGTTCCGAGATCGCGGTACGGCTGTCGGTGTGGCCGACCGGCGGCGGGGACTCCGCCCTCCGCCTCGTGCTCTGCACCCCCTGCGCGGAGGAACGGCAGCCTGTCGCGGCCCTCCCCGGGTCCGTCTCCCCGACAGCGACCGGTGCCCGCGTGCCCACCGGGGAGTTCCCCGGCGTGGGCTGCCTGACCGATGTCCAGGACCTGGCGGAGGCGGAGCGGCTCGCCGGGGTGGGGAGCTGGACCTACAACCCCGCCACCGAGGAGATGGCCTTCAGCCAGGGCGCGTTGGAGATGTTCGCCCGCCACGGTTACGACCTGGACGACCCGCTGGCCAACGTGCACCCCAACGACCGGGACGCCACCGCCACCCTCATCAACGACGCCGGGCGCAACCGGATCGAGATGGAGCTGCGCGACCTCACGGGCGAGCACTTCTTCATGCTGCGCGCCCGCCCCGACTTCGACGAGTCCGGCGAGGTCGTCCGGTGGCTCGGCACGCTCCAGGACATCACCGCCATCCGGGAGAACGAGCGGCGGCTCCGCGAACGGCTCCGGCGTGCCGAGGACGCCGAACGGGTCGCCATGCTGGGCATCTGGGAGTGGGATCCGGCCACGGACGAGTGCCGGTGGTCCGAGACGATGGCGGCGCTCGTGGGAGTGTCCTCGGATCTGGACCTGACCTACGGCAGCTACCTCAGCTTCGTCCACCCCGACGACCGGCAGTGGGTGGACCGGCTCTGGCGCCAGCTCGCCATCAAGCACGAACCGGTGTCCTGCGAGCACCAGATGATCACCGCGGACGGCGCGGAACGGATCTTCCGGTGCAACGGCGCGGCCGTCACCGGCCCCGATGGCCGGGTGACCCTGGTGGGCACCGCCCAGGACGTGACCGAACACCGGGCCGCCGAGGCGATCGTGGAACGGTCCAGCCAGCGCTTCGCCGACCTCGTGTCGATCACCCCGGTGGGCATCGGGATCTTCGACCACTCCGAACGGCTGGTCGACGCCAACGACGCGCTGTGCGAACTGCTCGGCTACGACCTCGACCAGTTGCGGGGCATCACCGCCGAGGAGATGACCCATCCCGAGGACCGCCGCGCGCGGTCCCGCTCCGCCGCCTGGATCGCCGAGTCGGGGGAGAAGAGCTCGAAGGTCGCGCAGCGCCTCCTGGTGCGGTCCAGCGGGGAGCCCGTGTACTGCGAGCTGCACATCGCCATCTCCGTCCAGGACGACGGGAGCCGGTTCTGGCTCGTCGTCTTCCAGGACATCACCGAACGCCGCAGGACGGCGGAGGCGCTGCGCCACCAGGCGACCCACGACGACCTGACGGGCTTGCCCAACCGGGCGGCCGTCAAGGAGCTACTGGGAAAACTCCTGGTCACCGTCGACCCCGACCAACTCGCCGTGCTGTTCTGCGACATCGACAACTTCAAACGGGTCAACGACTCCCTGGGCCACGACGCGGGAGACGAACTGCTGGTGGCCCTGGCCCGCAGGCTGGAAGGGGGCCTGCCGCCGCACTGCACGGCCGCCCGGATCTCCGGTGACGAGTACGTGGTGATCTGCTCCAACGTCGCCGCCGTCGGGGGCGTCGACGCGCTCGCCACCCGGGTCGCCGGCCTGCTGCGCGCCGCGGTACCGGTCCACAACCAGCTGGTCCGCGTCTCGGCGTCCATCGGGGCGGCCGTTCCCACCGGCGCAACCGCCACCGGCGCGGACCTGCTGCGGTTCGCGGACGCGGCGATGTTCGAGGCGAAGCGGGAGGGCGCCGGGCGGGTGTCGCTGGCCAGCGCGGCCCTCATCGCCTCGGCGGACCGCCAGGTGCACCTGGAAGGGCAGCTGCGGGACGCGCTCAGCCGGGACGGCCTCACCCTGCACTTCCAGCCCGTCGTGGGGGCCGACGGGTCGGTGCGCACGGCGGAGGCCCTGGTGCGGTGGCCGCACCCCGACCGGGGCCTGCTGTACCCGGACATCTTCCTCCCGGTCGCCGAACAGGGCGACCTGCTCCGCGAACTCGACCGCTGGGTGCTCAGAACCGCGTTGCGGGAGGCCGCGTCCTGGCCCGAACCCGACGGGCGTCAGGTGGGGGTGGCGGTCAACCTGGCCGGACTCGTACCGGGTGTGCCCGACTTCGTCGAGTCCGTGGTCAACGCCGTGACGGAGAGCGGCATCGCCTGGGACCGGGTCATCCTCGAACTCGTCGAGACGAGCCTGATGGACCTGCCCTCCCGCGTGCTCAACGCGATGGGGCAGCTGGTGGACCGGGGCGTGCGGTTCGCCGTGGACGACTTCGGGACGGGCTACTCCTCCCTCGCCAGGCTCAAGGAGCTCCCGGCCCAGATCGTGAAGGTGGACCGCCAGTTCGTGTCCGGTGTGGGCACCGACCCCTCCGACTTCGCGGTGGCCCGCGCGGTGGTGGACATGGCCAGGGCGATGGGGCGCAGCTGCGTCGCCGAGGGCGTCGAGACGGCGACCCAGTTCCACGTGCTCCGCGGTGTCGGGGTCGACGCCTACCAGGGCTGGTTGTTCTCCCGGCCGGTTCCGCCCAAGGAGTTCAGGGCCGTCTTGGGACTCGGCCCCCTCCACGTGCCCAGGGCGGGCTGACCGGGAGCCGGCGGACCTGACCGGTGGGGGTGGCCGGCCCGGACTGGGGAGAGCCCGGTGGTCCGTGTGACGGGAGCAACCGGTTCAGCAGGCGCGCACCGCGGCCAGCAGGGCGGCCAGCCGGTGCCGGGGGAGGTCGATGAGCCGTTCGGTGAGGTCCTCCCGGTGCGGCGCCGACCGGCGCACCAGCTCCCGCGCCTCCTTCTTGTTCAGGGTGACCCCATCGGCCGCGCGCCGGCGGATCAGGGCCTCCCGCCACACGTTGTCGACCCGACCGTGCGCCCGGCGCAGCAGCTGGCGGGCGCACCACTCGCCCTCGGCCACGGTGCGCTCCTCGGGACGCGCCGGGTCCTCGACAGGGGTTGCCGCGATGACGGCCTGCCCCCGGCCCGGGACCCCTCGGTGGAAGCGGAGCTGGTACCGCCCCTCGAGCAGATCCGCCAGCCGGCGCTGCCCTCTCGCGTCCACCACGTCGGGATGGCCGTCCGGCACCAGCACCGCGACCCGGTCGGCCGAGGCCGCCAACAGGATCCGCAGCGGGCCGAAACCCTGGTCGCCGGTGGCGTCGGCGAGGAGCACACCCCCCGGTGACCGGACCGGCTCGGACCAGTCGACACGGCGCGGGGCGCTGTCGTCGTCGGGCGCGTCCACCAGGTCCCGCAGCCGGGACGCCCAGTCCGCCGCCCGCTCGGCCGAGCGACCGCCGGCCTCCACCGACTGCGCTCCGTGGGTGTAGATGTTGTTGGCGGTCTCCGGCGGCCGCCGGCCCGCTCCGCTGACCGGTCGGCAGACGTACAGGTCGCTGCTGCTGCCGATCGCCTGCGCCCCGACGTAGCGGTCGAAGTCGGGCAGGATCGCCTCGAACAGCAGACCGAGCCGGCCGAGCTGGCGCTGCACGGTCCACCCCAGGCGGGGGGTGCGCGCGCTGTGCCCGTAGGCCACGACCAGCCGTCCGGAGCTGGAGCGCAGCGCCTCGACGCCCCGCGCCGCGAACAGGCCGATGCCCTCCTCGGTGTAGGGCGGGTCGGTGAAGACGAGGTCCGCCTGTCGCACGGCGGTGGGCGGGAGCCCGAACCGCAGGTCGGCGTGCAGGCACCGGACACCCAGGCCGCGGCGGGTGGCGAGGGTGTCGATGTGCTCGAGCACGCGCTCGTCGAGGTCGACGACGGTGATGGGGAGGTTGGGGCACAGGGCCGAGAGGGCGAGTGAGGTGAGGTCGTGGTCGCCGAGGAACGTCACCCTCGCGTCCCCGAGGTCGTAGCAGCGGTGCAACCACAGCGCGCGGTTGACCACGCTCGTGGGCGTCGCCGGCACGTGGTCGAGGTGCGGGAGGGGCGGCGGGCCGGACGCGATGTCCTCGGTGGTGGTCGCCACCAGGTCGGCGTGGTCCTCGAAGCCGGGTTGCCGGGGCTCCGAGGGCGGGCGGGCGACCCGGCCGAGGAGCGGGCGGTACCGGGCCACGCTGCCCGGCCGGAGCCGGAACGTCTCCTCCTCACCCCGCCGGGAGGTCCGGTCCAGGTCGGGGCCGAGGGCGGCCCACAGCTCCTCCACCGTGCGCCGGGGCACCGCCGTCAACCGGACGGCGTCGGCGAGGGTCACCGGTCCCTCCGCGACCAGCGCGAGGACGGCGCGGACGCGGTCCCGGTGTATGCCGGCCTCGTGCAACAACCCGGCCACGGCGGCGGGTGCCGTGTTCGTCACGTCGCCCGGGTGTCCGGCGTTGGCGCTGTCCTGCGATGTGGCCACAGTTCTCCCACTCTACGGACGAGCCGCACCGGGGCACGTGCCCGGTGGCACTTTTGGTCGCAGTGGCGAGCCGTTCCGTCTAGGGTCGGGCGATGACTTCGGCCGGCGAGTGGCCGTGGCGAGAGCTTGGGGGGCTCGGTTGATCGAGTTCCAGTCGGTCACCAAGGCGTTCGACGACGGGACCGTCGCCGTGAACGACCTGGACCTGGCGGTGGAGGCGGGCACGATCACGGTGTTCGTGGGACCGTCCGGTTGCGGTAAGACGACCTCCCTGCGCATGGTCAACCGCATGGTGGAGCCCACCTCGGGTCGTGTCCTCGTGGACGGCCGTGACGTCCGGTCGGCGGACCCGGCGCTGCTCCGCAGGGGGATCGGGTACGTGATCCAACACGCCGGGCTGTTCCCGCACCGCACGGTGCTGGACAACGTCGCCACCGTGCCCCTGCTGGGCGGGTGGACGCGGCGGCGGGCGCGAGCGCGGGCGGCCGAGCTGTTGGAGGTCGTCGGTCTTCCCCAGGAAGTGGGACGCCGCTACCCGGCGCAGCTCTCCGGGGGCCAGCAACAGCGGGTCGGGGTCGCCAGGGCGTTGGCGGCGGACCCGCCCGTGCTGCTGATGGACGAGCCCTTCAGCGCGGTGGACCCGGTGGTGCGCGAGGGCCTCCAGGACGAGCTGCTGCGGTTGCAGAGCGAGCTGGACAAGACCGTCCTGTTCGTCACCCACGACATCGACGAGGCCGTGCGGGTGGGTGAGCGGGTGGCGGTGTTCGCCACGGGCGGGGTGCTCGCCCAGTACGCCGAACCGCCGGAGCTGTTGGCGCGGCCGGCCAACGACTTCGTCGCCGACTTCGTCGGCCGGGACCGGGGGTACTGGGGGCTGTCGTTCGTGGCGGGCGGTGCGTTGCGACCCGACGAGGTGGAGACCGTCACCGTCGGGGCGTCGGGCGTGGTGTCCGGCGACGAGTGGCTGTTGGCCCTCGACGAGGACGGGCGCCCCCGGGGCTGGCTGCGGCCGAGGGCCGTGGTGTCGGGGCCGCTCAGCGAGCAGGAGCTGGAGCCGGGTGGTTCCCTGCACACCCTCGGCCTGCCGCTGCGCGGTGCCCTCGACGCCGCGTTGTCCTCACCGTCGGGCCGGGGAGTGGTCGTGGACCGCGGCGGACGAGCCGTGGGCGTGGTGACGGCGCACCAGGTGCTCGAACTGCTGGCCGCCGAGCGGGCCGCCACCCAGGCCCGTCCGGAGGGCGGGCGGTGACCCTGGACGAGCTGGGTCGCTACCTCAGCAGCCCGAGCAACCGCGAGCAGCTCGTCGAGCAGTTCGGCCAGCACGTCTACCTGTCGCTGGTCCCGTTGCTGCTCGGGCTGCTGGTGGCCGTTCCGCTGGGGTGGGGAGCTCAGCGGCTCCCGCCGGTCCGGGCGGTGGTCTTCGGCGGGGCGAGCGTCCTCTACACCGTGCCGTCGCTGGCCCTGTTCGTGGTGATCCCCGGCATCATCGGGACCAGGACGTTGGACAGCGTCAACGTGGTCGTGGCGCTCACCCTGTACACCGCCGCCCTGCTGGTCCGGTCCGTGGTGGGAGCGTTGGACGCGGTTCCGGGACCGGTGACCGCCGCCGCCACCGCGATGGGGTACCGCCCACTGCGGCGGTTCCTCACCGTCGAGCTGCCCCTGGCCGTGCCCGTGCTGACCGCCGGGGTGCGGGTCGCCTCCGTGAGCAACATCAGCCTGGTCAGCGTGGGCGCGCTCATCGGAACGGGCGGCTTGGGCGTGCTGTTCACCGAGGGTTTCCGCACGCGGTACCTGGCGCCGATCCTGGTCGGGATCGTGCTGACGCTCCTCCTGGCCCTGGTGGTCGACCGGGCGCTGGTCCTGGCGCGGAACAGCCTGACCCCGTGGACGAGGCTGACCCCGGGAGGCAGCCGGTGATCCAGCAGCTCATCGAGTGGTTGGCCGACCCGGCCCACTGGCGCGGCCCGGACGGCATTCCGACGCGACTCCTGGAACACCTCTACTACTGCCTGGTCGCCGCCGGGTTCGCCACGCTCGTCGCCCTGCCCGCGGGTCTGTTCGTCGGGCACACCGGACGTGGCGGGACGCTGCTGGTCGGCGCCGGCAACGCGCTGCGGGCACTCCCGACGCTCGGCCTGGTCACCTTCCTCTACCTGGTCGTGGGCGGCACCCAGACCGCGACGTTGATCGGGCTCGTGGTGCTCGCGGTGCCGCCGATCCTCGCCGGCGCCTACTCGGGTGTGCAACAGGTGGACCGCCGGGTGGTGGACGCGGCCGTCGGTGTGGGGATGACCCGGTGGCAACGGCTCTGGCAGGTGGAGGTGCCCAACGCGATGCCGTTGATCCTCGGCGGCATCCGCAACGCGGTGTTGCAGGTGGTGGCCACCGCCGCCGTGGCCGCGTACGTGGGTCTGGGCGGGCTCGGGCGGTACGTGCTCGACGGGATCCGCGCCGTCGACTACCCGAAGGTGCTCGCCGGCGCGCTGCTGGTCGCCCTGTTGGCGATCCTGCTGGACGTGGTGCTCTCCGGGGTGCAGTGGCTCGTGGTGCCGGCCGGGTTGCGAACGGCTGGTGTGGGGGACGAAGGACGACGCCGGCCGAGACGGTCGGCACGACGGGAGGTTCGTGGTGAGACGACGGACACTGGTGGTGGCCGTGTCGACGGCCGCGCTGGCCACGGCCTGCGGAAGCGGTGACCCGCTTTCGGAGGGCGCTGGGCCCGGCAACGGCGGTGGGGGGTCGGCGACCGTCAGGGTCGGGTCGGCGGACTTCGCCGAGAACCAGATCCTGATGGAGATCTACGCCGAGGTGCTGCGGGAGACGGGGGCGGAGGTCACCACCGAGCCTGGTGTGGGCAGCCGGGAGTTCCTGGTCGGTGGCCTGGAGGACGGGTCGTTGACGGTCGTCCCCGAGTACACGGGCAACCTGTTGTACTACGTGGACACCGATGCGGGTGAGACGACTCCGGAGGACGTGTACGGGGCGCTCGCCGAGCGGTTGCCCGAGGGGCTCGCGGTGCTGGAGCAGGCGGACGCCCAGAACTCCGACGTCCTCACCGTCACGGAGGGCACGGCGGCGCGCTACGACCTGGAGACGCTGGACGACCTCGGTGAGGTCTGCGGTGAGCTGGTGCTCGGCGCGGCCGGCGAGTGGCGGGACCGGTGGGCGTCCCGCATCCAGGAGCTCTACGGGTGCGAGTTCGCCGAGATCCGCACGACCGACGCGGGCGGCCCGATCACGATCGACAACCTGGCGGACGGGACCGTGGACGTCGCGAACCTGTTCACCACGATGCCGGCGATCCAGGAGCACGGTTTCGTGGAGCTGGCGGACACCCGGCAGATGTACCCGGCGCAGAACGTCGTCCCCCTGGTCCGGGACGGGGCCCTCAGCGCGGAGCAGCAGGACGCGTTGAACGAGGTGAGCGCGCGGCTCAGCACCGACGACCTGACCGAGCTGGCCCGTCGGGTCGAGGTGGACCGGGAGAACTACGTCGACGTGGCCCGGGACTTCGTCGAGCGGATCCGCGGCTGAGCACCCGGGCGCGGGCTGCCACGGCGGTGGGGCGTGACCGGACTGGTCACGCCC
>NZ_AGVX02000153.1 GCF_000239155.1 Actinoalloteichus spitiensis RMV-1378 | reverse complement strand
GGGAGCGCTGGGCGGGGCCGCGTGCCGGCTCGGCGCTGGGCCGAGTGGAGTAGTTCCGGCGCCGTCCCGTGATTGGTCGTTTACTCCGAGCCAAGGAGGCGGTTCACTCTTCACGCGCAAGATCATCGGAACGAGGAAGGACCTTCATGACCCAGTCGCTGACCGCCCCGCGGCCGCTCGGGGACGACTTCTTCCAGGATCCCCACCGCGTCTACGAGGCGTTACGGACCACCGGGCCCGCGCACGCGGTCCGACTACCCTCCGGTCTCCGGGCATGGGTCGTCACCCGGTACGACGAGGCGAAGGAAGCCCTGACCACGCCGTCGCTGAGCAAGGACTACCGGGGGTTCTCCAGCCTCTTCCGCCACCTGGACCTGCCCGACGGCCAGACACCGGCCGAGCTGGCGGGCAGCTTCGCCGCCCAGATGGTCAACATGGACCCGCCGGAGCACACCCGGCTGCGCAAGCTGGTGCGGCAGGTCTTCAGCCCCCGCATGGTCGTCAACCTCCGCCCCCGCGTCGAGGCCATCACCACCGAACTGCTCGACGAGATGGAGTCGAGGACGGAGGTCGACCTCCTCGCCTCCTTCGCCTTCCCGCTGCCCATCCGGGTGATCTGCGAGTTGCTGGGCATCCCGCACGCGGATGCGGACGAGTTCCGCAGGTGGAGCGCCGACGTGGTCGCCAACTACGGGCCGGCGGACGGCACCCAGTCCTCGATCAACGACATGCTCGCCTACCTCCAGCACCTCATCGCCGAGAAGCGGGCGCACCCGGGCAACGACCTGCTGACCGACCTGATCGCCGCCAGGGACGGTGAGGACCGGCTCAGCGAGGAGGAGCTGGTCGCGATGTCGTTCCTCCTGGTGGTGGCCGGCCACGAGACCACGGTGAACCTCATCGGCAACGGGATGCTGCACCTGATGCGCCACCCCGACCAGCTGCGGGCACTGCGCAACGACCTGACGATGCTGCCGGCCGCCATCGAGGAGGTCCTGCGGTTCGAGGGCCCGGTGCACCTGGCCAGCATCCGGTACGCCACCGAGGAGTTCCGGCTGGGCCCGGCCCGGATCGGCGTCGGGGAGATCGTGCTGGTCTCGCTGTTGGCCGGTAGCCGGGACGACCAGTGCTACTCCCGCCCGGACGAGTTCGACATCACCCGCAACGCCAGCGGGCACCTGGCGTTCGGCCACGGCGTGCACTACTGCGTCGGAGCCGCCATGGCCAGGATGGAGGGTGAGGTCGCGTTCAGCGGGCTGCTGCGCCGCTTCCCGAACATGAGCCTGGGCACCCCCCAGTCCGAGATCCGGTGGCGGAAGTCGACCCTGGTCAGGGCGTTGGAGGAGCTGCCGGTCCGACTGCGCTGAGCCACCAGCACCGCCGACGGTGGGCCCCGGTCCTCGGCGGGGGCCGGGGACCCGCCTCGGCGGGCGTGATCAGCGCTCTACCCTGCTGGGGGTGACGGTCGAACACCTGCTGGACCTGGACCGGCGGCACGTGTGGCATCCGTACGGCCCCATGCCGGGCACGGAGGAGCCCCTGGTGGTGGCCTCCGCGTCCGGTGTGCGGCTCCGCCTGGCCGCCCCGGTGGCCGGGCGGGACGAACTGGTCGACGGCATGTCCTCCTGGTGGTCGGCGATCCATGGCTACCGGGTTCCGGAGCTCGACGCCGCGGTGCGGGACCAGCTCGGACGGATGAGCCACGTCATGTTCGGCGGCTTGACCCACGAGCCCGCGGTGCGGCTGTGCGCGCGGCTCGCGGAGATCACCCCCGGGTCGCTGCCGCACGTCTTCCTCAGCGACTCCGGTTCGGTCGCCGTCGAGGTGGCCGCGAAGATGTGCCTCCAGCACTGGCGCTCGCGGGGCCGCCCGGAGAGGACACGGCTGCTCACCTGGCGCGGCGGGTACCACGGGGACACCTTCCACCCCATGAGCGTGTGCGACCCGGTGGGGGGAATGCACGCGTTGTGGTCGGGGGTGCTGCCCGAACAGGTCTTCGCCCCGGCGCCGCCCCCGGGTGCGCACGCCGGCGTCGACCATGACTACGTGCGGACCCTGGCCGACCTGGTGGAGCGGCACGCCGACGAGCTGGCGGCCGTGATCGTCGAGCCGGTCGTGCAGGGCGCGGGAGGAATGAGGTTCCACGACCCCCGCTACCTGCACGTCCTGCGTGAACTCACCCTCGCCCATGACGTGCTGCTCGTCTTCGACGAGATCGCCACCGGTTTCGGCCGCACCGGGGAGCTCTTCGCCGCCGATCACGCCGGGGTCGCGCCCGATGTGCTCTGCCTGGGCAAGGCGCTCACCGGCGGCTACCTGAGCCTGGCGGCCACCCTGTGCTCGGAGGAGGTCGCGGAGGGGATCTCCGCCGGCGCCGTGCCCGTCCTGGCGCACGGCCCCACCTTCATGGGGAACCCGCTGGCCTGCGCGGTCGCCGCCGCCTCGGTGGAGTTGCTGCTGGCCGGTGACTGGCGTGCCGACGTGGCCCGGGTGGAGCGCGGACTCCGGACGGGCCTCGCCGCCGCTTCCGCGCTACCTGGCGTGGTGGACGTCCGGGTGCTCGGTGCGATCGGGGTCATCCAGCTCGACCACCCGGTGGACGTCCCGGCGGCCCGGGAGGCCGCCGCCCGGCACGGGGTGTGGCTGCGCCCCTTCCGGGACCTGGTGTACACGATGCCGCCCTACGTCAGCTCGGAGGAGGACGTCGCCGCGATCTGCGCCGCCATGACCTCCGTGGCCGAGGAGGCGTGAGGGGCGGGGGCGCTAGGGTCACGGCGTGCGACTGTTGGTGATCACCGGCACCGACACCGGTGTCGGCAAGACCGTGGTCACGGCCGGGGTCGCCGCGCTGGCGGCGGCGGCTGGCCGGCGCGTCGCCGTGCTCAAGGCCGCGCAGACCGGGGTGGTCGACGGCGAACCGGGTGACGTCGACGAGGTGGCTCGCCTCGCCGGCGCGGTCACCTGCCGGGAGACGGCGCGCTACCCGGACCCGCTGGCCCCGGCGACGGCGGCCCGACGCCGAGGGCGGGTCCCGGTGTCGCCGTCCGGTGTCGCCGACGCGGCCCGTTCGCTGGCCGCTGACCACGACCTGGTGCTCGTCGAGGGTGCCGGCGGTCTGCTGGTCCCGTTCGACGGGGACGGGGGGCTCGCCGAGGTGGCGGCGGCGTTGGCGGCGCCGGTGCTCGTCGTCGCCCGGGCCGGGCTGGGCACGTTGAACCACGCCGCGCTCACCGTGGAGGCGCTGCGCACCCGGGACCTGCGCTGCCCGGGGCTGGTGGTGGGGGAGTGGCCGGCCCAACCGGACCTCGCGTGCCGGGAGAACCTCCGGGACCTGCCGGCCGTGACGGGAGTACCGCTGCTCGGCGTGCTGCCGACCGGGTGCGCCGCACTGTCCCCGGAGGACTTCCTGGCCGCCGCCCGCGAGGGGCTCGCCGGGGAACTGGGCGGCCGGTTCGCCCCGGAGGAGGTCGCCGGGCCGCCCGAGGCGCCGGTCCCCCTGGCCACCGGGGCCGTGGCGGCGTCCGAAGTGGAGGAGCCAGCACAGACTCGCCGACCGTTTTTGTAGGTCTCCGGCAGTGCGCGTCACGCACCGCCACTGACATCGTGACACTTCGTGAGCGATGTCGACGGTAGGTCCACCACCAGCACGCGGCCGGTGGACGTCCTGGCCAGGGCGGCGGCCGAGGTGCTGGAGGCCGGGCGGGGGTTGGGCGAGGACGCGTTGCGCGAGGTGCTGTCCCTGCCGGACTCCCGGTTGTCCGAACTCCTCGACCTGGCACATCGGGTTCGTCTGCGCTGGTGCGGCCCCGAGGTGGAGGTCGAGGGCATCGTCAGCCTGAAGACCGGCGGTTGCCCGGAGGACTGCCACTTCTGCTCCCAGTCCGGCCTGTTCCCCACCCCGGTGCGCGCCGCCTGGCTGGACATCCCGGGCCTGGTGCGGGCCGCCCGGCAGACCGCGGCCTCCGGGGCGACCGAGTTCTGCGTGGTGGCGGCGGTGCGCGGGCCGGACGACCGCCTGCTCCGCCAGGTCAGGGCGGGCATCGAGGCCATCCGCGCCGATCCGGCGACCCGCGAGCTGAACATCGCCTGCTCCCTGGGCATGCTCACCGGGGACCAGGTGGCGGAGTTGGCGGCGATGGGGGTGCACCGCTACAACCACAACCTGGAGACCGCCCGGTCCCACTTCGACCGGGTCGTCACCACCCACACCTGGGAGGAACGCTGGTCCACCCTCCAGATGGTGCGGGAAGCGGGCATGGAGGTGTGCTGCGGCGGGATCATCGGGATGGGGGAGACGATCGCGCAGCGGGCCGAGTTCGCCAGCCAGCTCGCCGAACTCGACCCCCACGAGGTGCCGTTGAACTTCCTCATCCCCAACCCGGGCACGCCCTTCGAGCACTACCCGGTCGTCGAGGGGCCGGAGGCGCTGCGCACCGTGGCCGCGTTCCGGTTGGCCCTGCCCCGCACCGTGCTGCGCTTCGCGGGCGGCCGCGAGCTCACCTTCGGGGACCTGGGGGCCAGGCAGGGCATGCTCGGCGGGATCAACGCCATCATCGTCGGCAACTACCTGACCAACCTCGGGCGGCCGGCCGGTGAGGACCTGGACATGCTGGCCGAGTTGAACATGCCGATCAAGGCGCTCAACAGCACCCTGTGAGTCGACCGGCTCCAGGTTCGGCGTTCGGGGCGGTGAGGAGGACGGGACGTGGACGGCACCGGCTTCTGCGGGTGGTGCGGCCAGCCGGAGGGCGCCTGCGTGGACCGCGCGGTCTGCGTCCGCCGGCGCGTCACCGACCCTCCCCGGTACTGTCCCTCCTGCGCCCGGCGCATGGTGGTGCAGGTGACCCCGGCCGGGTGGAGCGCCCGGTGCAGCCGGCACGGCGGCCTGGGGGCGGAGGCCGACGCACCCACCCCGCCGGTCGGGTGAGCGGTCCTGGGACACTCACCGCCCGGGGAGCGGCGCGCCCACGGCGCCCAGACCCGGGCCGACCAGGGTGACGTGAAGTGGCCGGAACCCACCGAGAGAGCGGAGGTGCGGGTGTCGCGGCAACCGCGCAGCACCGGAGACGTCGGACCAGCACACCTCCCCGCCGCCCCGCCACCAGGAGCCGGGCCCACCGAGTACACGCCGGCGCGGCGCGCCCGCCCGCCGCTGGTGCGTCCCGACCTGCTGCCCGCGCTGAACCTGTTGTCCCTGGTCGCGCTCACCGGTCTCCCCCTGGGGTGGCTGTGGTCCTGGTTGGCGCCCCCGGTGCGGCTGCGGGTGCTCGCGGACGGGCGGCTGGCGAGCCTGCCCGCCGAGAGCTACCACCGGTTCGACGCCCTGGCGCTCTTCGTCCTCCTCGGGCTGGGAGCGGGCCTGGTCACCGGTTTCGCGGCCTGGTTGTGGCGGAGCCGGCGGGGACCGGTCGTCCTCGTCGCCGTCGTCCTCGGCTGCCTGGTGGCCGCCTGGTTGGCCCACCGGGTCGGCACGTCGTTCGCCGTGAGCCGTTTCCCGCTGGCGGACACGGTGTCCGCGGGGGCCACGCTGGTGCGCCCCCCGGAACTCACGACCGCCCTCGCCCTGGTCGCCCACCCGCTCGGAGCGGCGCTGAGCTACGGCATGGCGGTCGCCTGGTCCGGCACCGACGACCTGGGCCGCCGGCGCGGCTGACCCCCGGCCGCCGGTGCGCCCGGCCTCCCGCCGCCCGGGGGCCAGGTGCCCTCCGGTGCCCTGCGG
>NZ_AGVX02000154.1 GCF_000239155.1 Actinoalloteichus spitiensis RMV-1378 | reverse complement strand
CGCCGCGCCACGGGGAGCCGCCGGATCGACCCGAACACAGCTGACCCGACCCTGGTAGACGGACGTGAATGCGTCGTAGTCGGTGACGGCGCAGGGCACGCCGGCCAGGGCCGCCAGCGCCGGCCCCAACCCCACGGTCTCGACGTCGGGCAGGTTGGGGGTGAACAGCACGGCACCCCCGGTGGCCCGGCAGATCCTCAGCAGGTCGATCTCGTCCAGCCGCCAGCCGGCGCGCTCCCGGTGGCTGGTGAGCGGTACTCCGTCGAGGAAGCGCACGGCCCCGGTGACGCCGAGAGCGCGGACGTGGTCGAGGACCTCGGACGCGTAGGGCGGGTCCTCCTCCACGCTCCCGAACACCAGCAACGCCGGATCCGGACGTCCCGCATCCCTGGCGGTGGACAGCATCTCGGCGAAGACGGAGACGGAGATCTCCACACCCTTGACCCGGAACAGGCGGACGGGAACCAGGATGACGGGCTGGTCGCCGGTCAGGCCGTTCTCGGTGAGGAACTCCCGATGACGCGCCTCCACCTCCGGCGACTCGGGCAGGACCGGGAGCACGTTGGGGGTGATCCGGGGTCGCGACGTCGTGGGGTAGCCGGCGGCCTCCTCGGCCAGGTCCTCGGTGACCACCGCCCACCGGTCGCTCGGGAGCTCACCGGGGACCGGCGTCAGGCTGTTGGGGGCGGGCGGGTAGAAACGGGCGTCGCCTTCCGGGATCGCGCAGCTGCCGAAGAGGTCGTGGTCCCAGTAGAGGACACCGCCGGGCCGCCCGTTCCCCCAGCGGCGGGCGGCCGCTCGTCGGAGCGCCAGGTTCACCGGCACCGCGTCGGAGAGGGTCAGGTTGACCGCGATCACCCAGTCGATGTCGTGCTCGCACAGCCACCGGGCGAAGTGCTCCTCGTAGGGGCCGGCGAGGTGGTCGATCCGTTCGCGCAGCCGTTGGATCTCGGGGCCGGAGAGGGTGGCGGCCCTGGCGACGGCGAGGCGGATGTCGGTCAGCTCCGCCATCAGCCTGGTGCGTTCCCACTTCACCGGAACGGCGTCGGTCACCGTGAGCCAGTGGGGGTAGCGGGAACCAGCCAGGCCCCGGGGGAAGTGGTCGGCCTTGTCCGCCCGCCACGAGTAGCCCAGGTCGGCGGCCACCGGGGTGTGCAGCACGCCGTCGTCCACCGCGTGGTCCACGACGTTCCGGAAGACGGTGAGCAGCCCGCTCACCGGGAGGCCGTCACCCGACACCAGACCCCAGCGCATCATCGAGTACGCACACCGCCGTTCCTCGTCCGGGACACTCCGGTACGAGCCACCGGCGTCCTCCCTCGCGGACCCGGTCCCCGGTCGTCCGCGACGTGTTCTCCTGCCGAACACGACGGATCGCAGGCTAACGTTGGTAAACGTCGCTGACAATGGCGCTCAGCTGAGCGTGTTTCGGGGGAGAGACCAGCGGCGAATAAGTGGTGTCTCATGTGGTCGTTGGCGTGACTGGTCGGAGCGGTGACGATATTCGGGGGATCCGGGATCCTCGGTGGGCGGATGCCGAATAGTGCCAGGAAGTGGAGTGGATTCGGGCTCCGCCAACCGAGATGTCCGGGTCCCCGGAAGGGGGAGCGGGGGAGCGGAACCCGGTCGGGTGTCCTGTCGGCCGGGGCGGCGTCGACGGGGAGCGCGCTAGTCAGGTGAATTCGGAAATTTTCTTCGTCGGTTCGGGTGCTGTCCGTCCACTCCCGGGTGGCGCGGGGGTCATTTCCTGACCAGTAGTTCGGTTTCCGCCCGTGCCGGGAGTCGGACTGCCGCCGCCGCGAGCACGCTCCGTGCCCAGACCCGTTCCGTCCGGTCGAGTTCTCCCCGGCGGACGGCGCCCTGGAGGCGTCGCCACACCCCGGCGCTCGACCACTCCTGGAAACGGCGGTGGGCGGTGGGCGCGGACACCGAGAAGGACGCCGGGAGGTCACGCCAGGCGCAGCCGCTGGTCAGGACGAACACGATCGCCGTGAGAACGGCGCGCTCGTTGACCCGGGCCCGGCCGCCCCCCTGCGGACGGGGTCTCGGGGTCGGTAGCGTCGGTTCGACCAGCTCCCACAGCCAGTCGGGCACCAGGCGTTGGGCCAGGTCTCCTGGCGCGGCCTTGGGGTCACGCACGTTCACGGGCACTCCTGATGTCTGTCGGTGGGCATGGTGGGAGGGGAGCGTGGTGGGGTGGAGCGATCTCGCCGGGGTCCACGGCGGGCGGCGCTGGGGCACCGGGAGGGGGTGGCGCCGGCCGCCGGCGCACGACGGTGTGCGGGCAGGTCGGAACCGCACGTCACCGAGACCCCGTCCAAGGGTCGACCGGTGGCCGTGCGGCACGGCGGATCATGGCCCCGTTCGGGGTAACCGTACGTGGTCGCTGGTCTTGCGGGACAGCCGCCGCCCGGGTGAAGGAACGGCGTCGACGGATCGTGGCTGGCGGTCGTGCGCGGGCGGCGGATTTGGGCGCGCTGGATGTGATGGCGCTTCGCATTCCGGGGGGTGTCCCCCTTGGTATTGGGGTCGAGAAAGCGGGAGTCCGGGCTGGTGCGGCACGACACCAATTGAGACGTACCCGTCGGGCGGGTAAACCTCGTCCGCGTCCGGGGCGTCGATTGTCGACTGGGAAATAAGTTACCCCCTGATCCCCCTAACGGGTGCATTGTTGTGGATTGTGTATAGCCCAATTGTGCAGCTGGTTGTCCGTGTGGGACTATGCCTGCGCAGAAATGGTTCACACGGTCTGTAACTCGCAGGGAGTAGTAGCTAGCCCAACCAGTGGCACACGATTGTTGGTCAGTTTCCTACCTGATCTCCCATGTGACGCGCCGGGGCTCACGCCTCGACGCGGTGCTGTGGGGCACCTGGGAGTGATGGCGCCGCGACCGCTGCGCCTCCGGAGTCCTTGCTTCGGAGCGCAAGTTCCTTCGACGTCGAAGGCGGTCGTCGGCGTTCCGCGTACCCCTTTCCCGGCCCGCCCACAGCGTGTTCGAGGTCCCGGCGCCACTGACTCCGGTCGGCCGCCGCGCCGGTGACCTTGTCCGGCTGCCCGAACGAAGCGCGGGCGGCCCACGCCCACATCTTCCCCGGCGCCGTCATGGGGAACACGGCGCCACGACCCGAGGACTTCACGGTGACGGACTTAGGTAACGCCCCAACCGGCGACAGGATCGCGATCATCGGTATCGGTTGCCGGCTGCCCGGCGGCGCTTCCGACTACCGGACGTTCTGGCAGAACCTGCTGGCCGGCAAGGACTGCATCACCGACACCCCAGCCGACCGGTACGACGTGCGCACGCTCGGCAGCCGCGACAAGGCCAAGCCGGGACGCCTGGTCGGCGGCCGAGGCGGCTACATCGACGGCTTCGACGAGTTCGACCCCGCCTTCTTCGGGATCAGCCCGCGCGAGGCCGAGCACATGGACCCGCAGCAGCGGAAGCTGCTCGAGGTGTCGTGGGAGGCGCTCGAGGACGGCGGGCAACGCCCCGGCGAACTCGCCGGTCGGGACATCGGCGTCTTCGTCGGAGCCTTCACCCTCGACTACAAGATCCTCCAGTTCGCCGACCTCAGCTTCGAGACCCTCGCCGCGCACACGGCGACCGGCACGATGATGACGATGGTGTCGAACCGGATCTCCTACTGCTTCGACTTCCGGGGGCCCAGCGTCTCCATCGACACCGCGTGCAGCTCCTCGCTGGTGGCGGTGCACCTGGCCTGCCAGAGCCTGCGCCGGGGTGAGTCCGAGCTCGCGCTGGCCGGCGGCACCCTCCTGCACCTCACCCCCCAGTACACCATCGCCGAGACCAAGGGCGGGTTCCTGTCGCCGGACGGCCGGTCCCGCACCTTCGACGCGTCAGCCAACGGCTACGTCCGGGCCGAGGGTGTCGGAGTGGTCGCGCTCAAGCGCCTCGACGAGGCGATCCGGGACGGCGACCCCATCCACGCGGTCATCACCGCCAGCGGCGTCAACCAGGACGGGCGGACCAACGGCATCACGGTCCCCAACCCGGACGCCCAGATCAGCCTCATCGAACGCGTCTGCGCGGACGCGGGCATCCAACCGGGGGATCTCCAGTACATGGAGGCGCACGGGACCTCCACGCCGGTGGGGGACCCGATCGAGGCCAACGCGCTCGGCCGTGCCCTCGCCGTCGGCCGGGCACCAGGAACGCGCTGCTACGTCGGCTCGGTCAAGACGAACATCGGGCACACCGAGTCCGCCGCCGGGATCGCCGGTCTCATCAAGACGGTCCTGTGCCTGGAGAACCGCACCATTCCACCGCACATCAACCTCGACCACGTCAACCCGGCCATCGACCTCGACTCCCTGCCCTACGAGATCCCCACCGAGGTCACCGACTGGCCGGAACACGAGGGGCCGGCCCGCGCCGGGGTCAACTCCTTCGGCTTCGGCGGCACCAACGCCCACGTCCTGCTCGAGGAGGCACCGGTCCGCACGTCCGGGGCGCAGCGCCCGTCGCCCGGCGCGTTCGGCATCCTGCCCCTGACCGCCCGCGACCCCGAGGCGCTGCCCGAGCTCGCCGAGAACATCCGGGCCGAACTCGCGCGGGACGACCACGACCCCATCGCCCTCGCCGACCTCGGCTACACCCTCGCGCGGCGCCGCCAGCACCTCGAACACCGCCTCTCGGTCGTCTACTCGACCCGGGAGTCCCTCCAGGACCGACTGGCCGAGTTCGCCAGGGGCGAGGCGCACCCCCACCTGCTCGTCGACCAGTGCCGGGACGAGGGGAACCGCCGGCTGGCCTGGGTGTTCACCGGCATGGGGCCGCAGTGGTGGGCGATGGGCCGCCAGCTCTTCGAGTCGGAGCCGGTCTACCGCGAGGCCGTGGAACGGTGTGACGCCGCGCTCCGCCGGTTCGCCGACTGGTCGTTGATCGAGGAGATGAACGCCGCCGAGTCCGACTCCCGGATGGCCGAGACCTGGTTGGCGCAACCGGCGAACTTCGCGGTCCAGGTCGGGCTCGCGGCCCTCTGGAGATCCCGGGGCGTCCACCCCGACGCCATCGTCGGCCACAGCACGGGGGAGATCGCCGCCTTCTACGAGGCCGGCGTCTACACCCTGGAGGACGCGGCGAGGATCGCCGTGCACCGGTCCCGGCTCCAGCAGAAGCTGGTCGGCACCGGCACCATGCTCGCCGTCAGCCTGGCCGAGGAGGAGGCCGCCCGCCGGGTCGCCCCCTACGGCGACCGGGTCTCGATCGCCGCCGTCAACAGCCCGACCGGGATGACCCTGGCCGGCGACCAGGACGCGCTGGCCGAACTGGCCGACGCGCTGCGGGACGAACAGATCTTCGCGAAGTTCCTCACCGTCCGGGTGCCCTACCACAGCGCCCGCATGGACCCGATCAAGGAGGACCTCCTCTCCTCCCTCGCCGACCTCGACCCGCGCCCGGCCAGCCTCCCGCTCTACCTGACCGGCGAGGAGGGGCGGGCACACGGCACGGAGCTCGATGCCGGCTACTGGTGGAAGAACGTCCGGGACAGCGTCCGGTTCCGCGCCGCCATCGACCAGATGGCCGCCGACGGGTACAGCGTGTTCCTGGAGCTGGGCCCGCACCCGGTCCTCGCGCACTCCATCAGGGAATGCCTCGGTGAACGCGGGGTGGACGGCCGCACGATCCCCTCGATCCGGCGGCAGGAGGACGAGGTCGAGCGGTTCACCCAGTCCCTCGCCGCACTGCACAACCTGGGCGTGGACGTCGACTGGTCGGTGGCCTACCCGACCGGGACGACCGTGGCGTTGCCGCGCTACCCGTGGCGGCGCGACCGCTACTGGGTGGAACCCGAGCCGGTCCGGCAGATCCGGCTCGGCGAGGTCGACCACCCGCTGCTCGGTCGCCGCACCGCCAACGCCGAGCCGACGTGGGAGGCGCGGCTCGACGTGGAGACCATGCCCTACCTGGACGACCACCGCATCCAGGGCAACGCGCTGTTCCCCGCCGCGGGCTACGTCGAGATGGCGCAGCAGGCGGTCCACGCGCTGACGGGCGGCGCGCAGGCCGCCGTCGCGGACATCGAGCTCCGCAAGGCCCTCTTCCTGCCCGACTCCGAGGTCCGCACCGTCCAGTTCACCCTCTCCTCCTCGGGAGCCGAGTTCCGGATCGCGACCGTCGCCGACCCCGGCGCGGAACCCACCGTGCACGCCACCGGGGTGGTCCGCGCCGGCCAGCGCCGACGCCTCAGCTCCACCCTCGACGTGGACGTCGTCCGTGACCGGGCGCGCCAGCACCTGGACGCCTCGGCCTGCTACACCGGTCTGGCCGCCGCCGGCTACCACTACGGTCCCGCCTTCCAGGGCATCGAGGAGGTGTGGATCGGGCCCGGTGAGGCGCTCGCCCGGATCCGGCCCACCCCGGACCTGGGCGCGGACGCCGCCGACCACCACCTGCACCCGGTCCTGCTCGACTCCTGCTTCCAGACCCTGCTCACCCCCTTCGTGCTGGGCGGGGAGGCCGAACGACTCGACACCGGCATCCGACTGCCCCTCTCCATCGGCGAGGTCCGCGTCGACCCCGTCGGTGACCGGACGCTGTGGGCACACGCCCGGCTGGTCGCCGGTGACGGCGACGACCTGGTCGGCGACATCGACCTCTACACCGAGGACGGCACCCCGCTGGGCCGCGTCAGCGGGTTCCGCGCCGCCGACGTCGAGAAGGCCTCCACCGCCGTCAGCGTGTCCACGATCGACGGCTGGCTGGCCACCCCCACCTGGGTCGAGGCCCCCCGGGAGGACGACGCCACGACCGCCGAGCCCTCTCCGGTGCCCGGGAACTGGCTGATCCTCGCGGACCAGGGCGGGCTGGGGGAGAGCCTGGCCGCCCTGGTCACCGAACGGGGCGGGCACGCGCACCTGGTGCGCCCGGGACAGGGCTACACGCTGGGCGCCGAGCGACCGGAGTCCACGGTCGCCCCCGGGTCCCGGGCCGACCTGCGCGCGTTGCTGGCCGACACCGCCGCCGACGGCGGGTTCGACACCGTCGTCCACCTGTGGAACCTCGACCTGCCCCACCTCGCCGACACCGGGCGGGCCGACCTCGCCGAGCACACCAGCCTCGGCGCCTACACCCTCCTCGCCCTCGGCCAGGCGTTGACCGACGAGCGGTCCACCGCCCGCCTCCACGTGGTCACCCGAGGCACCCAGCCGGTGCACGCCGAGGAGGCCGTCGAGCCCCTGGGCGCGCCCTCCTGGGGCGTGGCCCGCGTGCTCTGGTACCAGGAACTGGTGGACAACCGGGGCAAACTGGTCGACCTCGATCCGGCCGGCCCGCGCACCGGGGCGGGTCCGCGCGCCGAGGCCGAGGCCTTGCTGAGGGAACTCGCGGTCGACGACGAGCACGAGATCGCGCTGCGCGGAGACCTGCGGTACACCAACCGGCTGCGCCAGCCCGAGAACCTGACCCGACCGCTGCCGCCCCGCCTCCGTTCCGATGGCAGCTACCTGGTCACCGGAGCGTTCGGAGCGCTCGGACGGCTGCTGTGCCGGACACTGGTCCGCCGAGGGGCGCGCCGGCTCGTCCTCGTGGCCAGGAGGACGCTGCCCGACCGGTCCCGCTGGAGCGAACTGGACCCGTCCACCCGCGAGGCCGAGACCGTCCGGTTCGTGCGTGAGCTCGAGGCGCTGGGCGCGCAGCCCGTCATCGCCCCGGTCGACGTGACCGACGAGGACGCGCTGTCCTCCTGGCTGGTCGAGCACCGCCGCAGCGGCGCCCCGCCCATCCGGGGTGCCTTCCACCTCGCCGGTCACGTCAGGGACACCCTCCTGCCCGAGATGGACCGCGAGACCTTCGACGCGGTGCACGACCCCAAGGTCGTGGGCGCCTACCTGCTGCACAAGCACCTGCTCGACGACCCGGTCGAACACTTCGTCCTGTTCGCCTCCATCGCCTCGCTGCTCACCACGGCGGGGCAGAGCAACTACGCGGCCGGCAACGCCTTCCTCGACGCGCTCGCCCACCACCGCCGGGCCCAGGGGCTTCCGGCGCTCAGCGTGGACTGGGGCCCGTGGGCGACCGGCATGATCGAGGAACTCGGACTGATCGAGCACTACCGGGTGAGCCGGGGGATGAGCTCGCTCACCCCCGAAGCCGGCATGGCCGTCCTGGAGAGGGTCCTCGGCCTGGACCAGGCCCAGCTGCTGGTCGCCACCGTGGTGGACTGGCCGGTGTTCCTCGCCTGGTACACGACGCCACCGCCCCTGGTCGCGGAGCTGGCCGCCTCCGGTGGCGCCGGGGACGCCGCCGGGACCAGCAGCTTCCTCGACGAGTTCCGCGCGGCCGACGAGGACCGGCGACGTGACCTGCTCGGCGCCCGCTTCACCGAGATCACCTCCTCGGTGCTGCGGGTGCGGTCCGACCAGGTCGAACCCGACTCCAGCCTGAACACCCTCGGCCTGGACTCCCTGCTGGCGATGGAGCTGCGCACCCGGCTGCACACCGAACTCGGCGTCGCGTTGCCGGTGGTGGCCCTGCTCAGCAGCTCACCGATCGAGGAGCTGCTCGACGGCCTGCACTCCCAGGTCCGTGACCTCGTGGCCGAGGACGGCGACCAGGGCCCGGACGCCACCGTCATCGAGGTGTACCAGGACGAGGGCGAGTACCCCCTCACCCAGAACCAGAAGGCGTTGTGGTTCCTCAAGCAGCTGCACCCCGACGGTTTCGCCTACAACATCGGCGGTGCCGTGGAGGTCCGCACCGAGCTGGAACCGGAACTCATGTTCGAGGCGGTCCGGGCGCTCATCGACCGCCACCCCAGCCTGCGCACCAACTTCGTGCTGCGGGACGGGCAGGCCGTGCAGCGGGTCGCCCCGCGCGGCGAGGCCGACGTCGCCCTGTTCGACGTGGCGGACACGGCGTGGCCCGAGATCTACCAGATGATCATCGACGAGTACCGCAGGCCCTACGACCTGGAGCGGGACCCGCTGATCAGGTTCCGCCTCTTCCGACGAGGGCCGGACCGGTGGCTGATCATGAAGGCCGTCCACCACATCATCTCGGACGCGATCTCCACCTTCACCTTCATCGAGGAGCTGCTCGCCACCTACGAGACGATGCGGGCCTCCGGGCGGAGCACGGCCGACGCCGACCTGCTCGCGGCCGCCGGACTCGGACCCGTCGGAGCCCGGTACCTCGACTTCCTGAACTGGCAGAACCGCTTCCTGGCGAGCGCCGAGGCGCGCCGGATGCGCGACTACTGGCTCGACCACCTGCCCGCCGAGGTGCCGATCCTCAACCTGCCCACCGACAAGCCCCGGCCCCCGGTGCAGACCCACAACGGCGCGTCGGAGTTCTTCACGCTCGACGAGGACCTCACCGCCAGGGTCCACGCCCTGGCCCGGCAGCACAACGTCACGGTCTTCGTGGTGCTCATCGCCGCCTACTACCTGCTGCTCCAGCGCCACTCCGGGCAGGACGAGGTGATCGTGGGCAGCCCGGTCACCGGGCGGACCGAGCAGGCGTTCTCCTCGGTCTACGGGTACTTCGTCAACCCGCTGCCGCTGCACGTCGACCTGGGGGGAGAACCCTCCGTCGCCGAGCTGCTGGACCGGGTCCGCACCACGGTCCTCAACGGGCTCGACAACCAGGAGTACCCCTTCGTGCTGCTGGTGGACGAGCTCGGCCTCCAGCACGATCCGAGCCGCTCCGCCGTGTTCCAGGCGATGTTCATCCTCCTCGTCCACCGGGTGGCCACCGAGAAGTACGGCTACCGGCTCGACTACATCGACCTCCCCGAGGAGGAGGGCCAGTTCGACCTGACCCTCTCCGCCTACGAGGACGAGGCCGAACACCGCTTCCACTGCGTCTTCAAGTACAACACCGACCTCTTCCTCCCCAGCACCATGCGGCGGCTCGCGGAGCACTACGTCAACCTGCTGACCGGGCTGACCTCGGCGGCGGCCACCGAGCCGGTCGACCGGCTGCCGCTGTTGGGGGCGGCG
>NZ_AGVX02000155.1 GCF_000239155.1 Actinoalloteichus spitiensis RMV-1378 | reverse complement strand
GACCGCGGGCGGGGGCCGCGCGCGGCGCGGACCGCCGCCCGGCTCAGTGGCGGCGAGCGGTGCCGGACACGCTCGGCGGACGAACGGCCCCGACGGCGCAACCCCACCCGAGTGCTCCGACGGGTCGCGCGGAGCCCAAGCCGCCCGACCTGCCGTGCCACAGCGCTCCAGCGCACCGACGCCACCCGGACGCCGGGGTGGGCACCCCGCCCGCCCCGGCCCGGTCTCGCCGGGAACGGGGCGCGTTCCGAGCACGACGCACCCCTCACCCAACGCGGTCAGCCGCCCTGCGCCCCTCGGACCACCGACCTAGAGTCGTGGCGCGGAACGATTCTCCACTCATTGCCGAGAGGAGCAATGATCGTGGATGGCATGCACGTCGAACCCAGGTCCGCGACGAGTGACTCCGACAAGGTCGTGACATCGTCGCTCCTCATCACACAACCCCGGAAGAACACCATCATCGAGCTCTGCATGGCGCGATGGGTCACTTATCGCGCCGACATCTCGTCGCGCGCGAACCTGGCGATCACCGCGGTGCGAATCGTCAACCCCGATGGCACCACGGACCTGGACGAATTCGACGTGGACTCGGGCCCGAACGTCATCGTGCGCGAGAACGTCACCAGCGTCGTCGTCACGGCCCAGGTCAGCAACGCGTACGTTCGGGGACTGGTCAACCTGTTCTTCTGGCCCGTCGTCGTCCCCGCCGAGGAGCGAGCATGAGGTTCGGAGGCGGCGGAACGGGACCCCGGGCCACGGCCACCCACCTGGTCGTGCTCTACGACCCCTCGGACAACCGCGTCGTCCACCTCCACCAGGTGGTGGTGCTCGAAGGCGGCGAAACCGTCAGCAGGGAGGACGCCGAGCGGCATGCGGTGGACCAGGCACGGCTGCTGGGCCACGATCCCGAACGCCTGACCGGCCTCCACCTCGACACGCCCCTCCCCGACGAGCCCGGTGTGCTGCACGTGGGCGCCGGCGGCCGACTCGTCGCGATCCGGCCCGACGCGCAGCGATGACGGCGACGCGCCCCGGATCGCCGGGCCGCGCCGCGCGAGGAGCGACCACCCCCGGACTGGAGAGGCCGACGTCCGGCCGCACCCCGCAGGTCCTGACCGGGCGCACGGCGCCGCCAACCCGCCACCAACCCACTTCGAACTCCGGGAGCGCCGCACGGCCTCGGAGAACGAACGGCGTGCGAACGCGGAACCCACCTCGGAGTGCCCGAACCCACGAACGCGTAGCCGACGCGGAAGGGACAGGTGCCCATGGACGGGATGCTCGCTCGTACCTGGAGCATGACGAGCACTTCCAACACGGAACTGGGAGTGACGCTCCACGTCGAACAGCCACCCAGGAACACCATCGTCGAGATCTCCATGTCGAGGTGGATCACCTACCAGCCGGACATCACCTCTCACGCGAACATGGTCATCACGCACATCGACCGCATCAATCCCGACGGCACCGGAGCATCCGAGGAATACCCCGCCTCCGAGGGGAGGAACATGGTCGCGAGGAACGCGGTCACCACCATCCACCTCGCCGCGTTGGTAAGGAACGCCCACGCGCGGGCCCTGGCGAACGTGTTCCACTGGCCGATCATCACCCTCCGGGAGGCGAGATGACCGAGTTCGCCGTCGCCGGGGACGCACCCGCCGTCGCGCTCACCCACGTGGTGGCGCTCTACGACCCCTCGGACAACCGCGTCGTCCACCTCCACCACGTCGTCGTGCTCGAGGGCGCCAGGCGCATCACCCGGGAGGAGGCCGAGCGGGAGGCAGTGGACAAGGCGCGGGAGCTGGGCCGGGACACGGCGCGACTGCGCAGCCTCTACCTCGACACCCCACTACCGGAGGAACCCGGAGTGCCGCACGTGGACACCGCCACCGGTCGGGTGCTGGCGGTCCACGTCGAGGCGGCGCCGTAGGGGGCGACGCCGACGTCCCGGTCGGACGTGGGACGGGTCAACGGGCTGGGCCGTCCCCTCCCCGGCCAGCAGCCCCTCGTCCGCGAGGACGAAGCGGGCGGGACGACCGGGCAGCGCTGGTCCACCCGGGGACCTCCGAGGAGCGAGGGGGGTGGACGGGAGCGGGCGCTGCGCCCGCCGGGCGCGGTTCCCTGGTGCCGGAGCCGGCCTGGTGGGGAAGCACCTGCTGGTGCCGCCGTGGTGGACGCCGGCGTCGCGACCCGAACCGTTCCGCGCCCGGGGCTGGTGCCGTGGTCGTGAGTCCGTCTCGCCCCAGGAACGGGTCGGGCAGGCACCGTCAACCTGACCCCGCGCGCCAGGACGCGCGCACTCCGCGGGCGGTGCTCGCCGGGAGGCAACCCGGCCCCGGGGCCGTTCCGTCCTCCCACTGCCGGTGCCGGCGGTGTACGTCGGCGGCGGCCCCAGGACGTCCACGAGGAACGGGAGCGCACATGAGACCGAGCAGGCGGCACGGGGGAACGTTCCCTCGATGGGCGGCGGCGCTGTCCCTGGCGGTCACCGCGGCGGTGGCGGGTCCAACCCTCGCGGCGCAGGCCGCCGAACCGGCCGGCGGAGTCCGCGACATCGCCTGGCGGGACGCGGTCGTCCCGTTGCCCGCCATCGGCGCCTGTCCGGAGGCGCCGGTCTCCTTCACCGGGGGCACGGCCGAGACCCCCGGCCACGTCTACCGCTTCGCGCCGGGACACGAGGTCGCGTTCGCCGACGTCACCGCCGACGGCGTGGAGGACGCCCTCCTCATGATCGACTGCGGCCCCCGGAACTCCGAGTACTCCGGGTCGTTGGTCGCCGTCACGGTGGACGAGGAGGGGCGGCCGAGCCTACTGGGCACCGTTGCCGACGGACCGCACTGGATGCTCCGGCCCACCGACTTCGCCGTCGAGGACGGTGACGTCGTCGTCACGATGACCGACTGGTCGACCGAGACCACCTGGGTCGACCGCTACCGGTGGTCCGCGCGACTCGGTCACTTCGAACTGGTCGGGTAGGAGGCCCGCGCTGCGACCCCGCGCCGGGCCGCCAGCCCGGGTGTGCCTGGCGGACGCCGAAGCCACCTCCCCTGGCGTGCCGGCGGGGGAGGTGGCGCACGCCGGTCGCGACGGTCCGCCGCGGCCCCACTCACCTGGGCGGGCGACCACCTCGGCCGCTCGGAGTCACGCCGCGCACCAGCGAGGTGAGCCGAACAGACCGGGCACATCGTCCCGACCCGCCGTCCGAGGCGGTGACGCCCCAGGCGAGGCCGGTGGTCGGAACCGCGCACCGCGCAACCCGGAACCTCGTGATCGGGCGGAAGGCGGGGGCGGGCCGACACCGCGCGACAGGCGGGCGACCCGCTGGCGACCGCCACACGGAGAGCCGGATCGCCCGTGCCGCCGGCCGGCGATGGGGGAGGCCTTCCACCGCGCGGGACCTTCCGCCACCCGGACGAGGACCGAGGTCCCGCAGCCGGCGGCTCCACCGCGACTCGTTCGCCGGACCCCACCCGAGCCCACCAGGACCCGAGCCTGGTTCGGGCGCCCGAGCAAGCGGTGCGGTTGCTCACACCCCGGCTTCGTCATCTCCCCGTAACGCGGCACGGAGCCGCGTGAAACACCCACTTCCTACCGTCCCTTGCTCGTCAACGTGTGACGGAAAGTAGTGAAAGGGGGGGGCCATGTCGCCACGGGCACCGCGGACGTTGGGCAACAAGGGTGATCAGGGGGTGGCCCAGGGTAGTCAGCCGGTGGTGGACCCCGACTACCCGCTCGCCCCGGTGCCGATGTCCGCCCGCCGAAGCCTGGGGTCGCTGCTGCTGATGCTGGTCAGCTTCACGTTCTTCGCACCCACGATGCTCGCGGGGGGCCAGATCGCGGGCGCCTTCCCCTTCGCGGAGTTCCTGGTGCTCAGCCTGACCGCCAGCGTCCTGCTCGGCTGCTACGTCGCCGTCATCGGGGTGATCTCCGCCAGGACCGGCCTGAGCACCGTGCTGCTCGCCCGCCGGACCCTCGGTCTCGCCGGCGGCAAGTGGGCGTCGGTGCTGCTCGGCGGCACCCAGATCGGCTGGTTCGGCGTCACGGTCGCGCTGCTGGCCGACCTCGCGGGCAGGGCGCTCGGCTGGGAGAGCACCTGGCCCATCATGGTGGTCGCCGGGCTGCTGATGGGCACCACCGCCTACTTCGGATACCGGGGACTGGAGATCCTCAGCGCGATCGCCGTGCCCCTGATGTTCGTCCTGGCGTTCTGGGTCGTCGCTCGCGCCCTCGGCGACGCCGGCGGCTGGCACGGACTGCTCTCGATCGAACCGACCGCCGAGCTGGGCGTCGCCACCGCCCTCACCATCATGGTCGGCACCTTCGTCAGCGGAGGGACGCAGGTCGGCAACTGGACCCGCTTCGCGCGACGCCCCCGGCACGCCTTCGCCGCCGCGCTGGTGGCCTTCCTCGTCGCGCAGACCCTCATGCTGTTCTTCGGCGCCGTCGGCGCGGTCGTCTACGGCGAACCGGACTTCGCCGCCGTCCTGATCCAGCTCGACCTCCTCGTCCTCGGCCTGCTCCTGCTGGTCGCCAACCTCTGGACCACGAACGACAACGCCGCCTACGCGTTCGGCGTCGCCGGCGCGGAACTCTTCGGGGTGAACGACAAACGACCCTTCGTCATCGGCGGGGTCCTGCTCGGGATCCTGTTGGCCGTGACCGGTGTCTACGAGGCACTGGAGACCTTCCTCGTGGTCCTGGGGATCGTGATCCCCCCACTCGGGGGCGCCGTGATCGGCCAGTACTTCCTGGCCTGGCGCGGTCGTCTGCCCGCCGCCGCGGGGGGACGCGAGCCCGTGGTCCGGTGGAGTGGGCTCGGCGCCTATCTCGCCGGCACGCTGGTGGCGGCGGTCAGCAACGTGTACGAACTCGGCGTGCCGCCGCTCCAGGGCATCCTGGTCGCCGTCGTCGCGGCGCCGCTGCTGCACCGGGTCCTGCCCGGACACCGAAGGGACGCCGCGTCACCGACGCCGACCCCGGCGGAGCGGGCCACCCCGGCCAGCACCAGCTGAGGACCAGCAGACGCCCGCTGGCCGCCCACGAGGAACAGGAGAACAACACGTGGGAACACTCATCCGCCACGCCTCGGTCATCACGATGGACGAGGTGACCGGGGCCCGGCCGATCACCACGAGCATCCGGATCAGCGATGACCGGATCTCCGAGATCGGACCGGACCTGGAACCACGACCGGACGAGAGGGTCATCGACGGCCGGGACCGGCTCGTCACCCCCGGACTGGTGAACGGGCACCTGCACTCGTGGGAGGCGCTGTTCAAGGGACGCTACGACAACCTGCCGCTCGAACTGTGGATGCTCTTCTCCTACCCGATCCTGGGGATCGGGGAACTTCCCGCCGACCTCGTCCGGCTGCGCACCCTGCTGGTGGCCATGGAGTCACTCCGGGCCGGCGTGACCTGCGTGGTCGACGACGTCCTGGAGACCCCGACCCAGAACGTCGACCAGCTGGCCGCCGTGTTCGACGCCTACGAGCTCGCCGGGATCCGGGCGAACGTGTCCGGGCACGTCATCAACAAACCCTTCGTCGACACCCTGCCCTTCGTGGAGGAGGTCCTCCGCCCCGACCTGCTCGACGAGGTCCGGGCGATCACGCCGCCCCGCACCGACGAGTACCTCGACTTCAGCAGGCGGGCCTTCGAACGGCACCACGAACGGGCCGGCGGCCGCCTCCGGTACATGGTGGCACCCTCCGGTCCCCAACGGTGCACCGACGACCTCCTCGTCGGCGCGGCGGAACTCGCGCGTGCCTGGAACGCCGAGTACCACATCCACGTCCTGGAGACCAAGGTCCAGGCCGTCACCGGCCGGGAGTTCCACGGCACCACCCTGGTGGAACACCTGCGCCGGATCGGCGCGCTGGGCCGGGAGACGACCTTGGCCCACGGCATCTGGTTGACCCGGTCCGACATCGAGATACTCGGGGCGGCCAACGCGTCGGTGTCCCACAACCCCATCTCCAACCTGAAGCTGGGATCGGGCATCGCTCCCTTCCGCGACCTGCTCGACGCGGGGGTGAACCTCGCGCTGGGCAGTGACGGAGCCTCCAGCAGCGACAGCCCGAGGATGCTCGACGTCGTCAAGGCGGCCGGGCTGCTGCACAAGGTCAGCGAACCGGACCACCACCGCTGGCCCAGCGTCGCCGAGGTGTTGCGCGCCGGCACCCTCGGCGGAGCGCGCAGCGCGCTCGTGGAGGACAGGACCGGATCGCTTGAGGTCGGCAAGCAGGCCGATCTGGTCATCTACGACCTGAACACCCTCCCGTTCACCCCGCGCAACGACCTCGCCGTGCACCTCGTCTACTCCGAGAACGGCTCGTCCATCGAGCAGGTCATGGTCGCGGGGGAGACCGTGGTCGAGAACGGGCGGCTGACCAGGGTCGACGAGGACGCCGTGCTCGCCGAGCTGCGCCACTGGCTGCCCCGGGTGCGGGAGTGGCAGGAGGAGTGGGAGAGCGTGAACGCCGCCTTCGTCCCGGCGTTCACCGAGATCCACCGCCGCTGCGCGGCCACCCCGACGGGCGTGAACCGCTGGTCGGGTGATGAGGAGGCCTGGCTGGTCGGCTGACGCGCCAGCCGGCTCGGGGAGGTGCGGGCGTCGCGCCTCCCCGCCCACCGCCGACCATGACCGCCTCGTTCCTCGCCGAGGGAGGCAGCCGGGTTGAGATGAACGGCGCTGTTCGGCCAGTCCACCGCTGCCTACACTCCGTTCCAGGGCGCGCGATCTTTGTCTGTCCAGCACAGAAATGAGCAGCGCATGAGAACGAGACGACGCAACGTCGCGTCGCTGGGCGTGGTCGGAGTGGCGCTGGCCCTTCTCGTCAGCACCCTCACGGCCGGTGTGGCGCACGCGCACGGAGGTATGACCGCACCGGCGACCCGGACCTACGTCTGCTTCGACGAAGGGCCGCAGACCCCCAGTTCGGACGCCTGCCGGGACGCGGTGGCGGAGGGCGGGACCCAGCCGCTCTGGGACTGGTTCGCCATCCTGATCCCCGACGCCGCCGGACGTCACCGCGAGATCATCCCCGACGGGGAGCTGTGCGCGGCGGGCACCGACAAGTACGCGGCCTACAACGCCGCCCGCCCGGACTGGCCGGCGACCACCCTGCGGTCCGGCGCCGACTACAACTTCCGCTACGCCGCCTGGGCGCCGCACCCCGGCACTTTCGAGCTGTACGTGACCAAGGACGGCTACGACCCCACCACCCCCCTGGCCTGGTCCGACCTCGAAGAGGAACCCTTCCTGGTCGCGACCGACCCGCCCAAGGAACACACCGACGGGAGCTGGTGGGACTCCTACCAGATGTACGGGCAGCTGCCGGAGGGCAAGACCGGGCGGCACATCATCTACTCGATCTGGCAGCGCTCGGACAGCCCCGAGGCCTTCTACAACTGTTCGGACGTCGTCTTCCAGTGAGCCGCGCGTGCCGACGGGAACACCGGACGGACAGGAAAGGGAGAACCGAGTGAATTCCAGCCTGCTCACCAGGGCACGGCTCGCCGCGACCGGGTCCTTGGCGGCGGTGGCCCTCGTCCTCGCCGGCTGCGGCGGAGGCGAGGATTCCGCCGAGGCCCCACCCCCCGCGAGCACCGAGCACGCGGCCCCCTCGGAGGAGGGTGGGGGACACGACGACCACGACCACGAGGCGGCGGAGGAGACCGGTGCCGCGGCGATGGGCCAGTCCTTCGACACCGCCCTCGAACTGGCGTCCTGGGTCGCCGAGGAAACCGGCGAGTGCGCCGACCCGACACCCGCCAGCGAGGAGGAGTTCCGGGACTTCGTCGGACCCCTGCTGATCGGGCTGTACGAACCCTACGTGGCGGAGTGGGCCACCTGTGCCGTGCCGCCGCACGACAAACTCGGCCTGGTCATCTTCGACCCCGACCGCTTCACGGAGTTCCAGGAGTCCTGGCGTGACGCCGTCGAGGAGGGTGAGGTGCGGGGCAACCCGGACTGGTCCTTCGGCAACGGTTTCGCCGTGACCTCGGGGCCCACCGGGGCCGAGGAGATGGGGCTGCACTACCTCTGGTGCGCCCCCGTGGACATCGAGGACGCGCATCTCATCCCCGCCGACGCGGAGGGGTGCGACTTCGCCCACCACGGCCACCACTGAGCCGAGCCCCGCCCGACGCCATACCCACCCGCGTCGGGCGGGGACACCGGCAGGCCAAGCGGGTTGCCCCCGACGCGCGTCGCACCGGGCGGCAGGACCGCACCGAGCATCGGGGGGAGCCGGGGCAAGGCCCCGCCAGCCCGCCCGGGTCGTCCTCCCACGGCACCACCGGTCCGGCGGTCGCGCGGGAAGCGCCGCTCCGTGGGCCCCGCCCGACCGGCACCCCGCCGACCGGTGATCCCGGGCGGGCGGAGCGGGACGGTCCCACCCTGACCAGCCCGGTACTCCGGCCACTCCCGCCCCGGTTCGCCGGCGGAACCCCGCCGCCCCAGCACGCCCTCGACCCGTCGTCGCGGTGATACCCCTTCCGCGCCAGTGCGACGACCGGCGGACCCGGTGGCCAGTGGCCGGTGCCCGGAGGCCACGAACCCACCCCACCCTCGGAACTCCTGCCGCCATTCCCTGGCGGCCTGCCAGGCCCCATCCCCTCCGCCGTCGCGTCCCGGGCGGCAGGGGACATCCGCCGTCGCGACCCCACCCGGACCCGGCAGGGGAGGAGCGCGACCAGACCCGCCTCGCGGTGCGGTTCCAATCCACCCCGACAACCGTGGTTCCGGTCCCGCCGCTGCTCCCCGGGCGAGGGAGCACGCCGTTCCCCGGGGGACCCCGCACACCCACGGTGGCACTTCACGTGTAATGTCACCCTGACAGGTGAAACTGGGGTAGTGGAGGGGGTTGCCTCTGAACAGCGCGGAACTGCTCGCGGTACTCGCGGCCCTCGGTCACGTCCAGCGCCTCCGCGTCATCGAGGAACTGGCGGCTGGTCGCGTGCACGTCAGCGAGCTGGCGAGGCGCCTGGGGTTGTCTCGTCCCCTGCTCTACATGCACCTCGAACGGCTGGAGAAGGCCGGGATCGTCACCGGCGCCCTGGAACTCTCAGCCGACGGCAAGGCGATGAAGTACTTCGAGCTGACGCCCTTCGAGTTTCGCCTCAACGTCGACACCGTCCGCCAGGCCCTGCGGGCCGACCAGGACGCGTCTCCCGGTACATCGGGCAACGAGGAAGGCCCTACGGACATGGAGGACACATCCACATGATCGGCGCTGTCATCGCCATCTCGATCGTGCTGATCGTCATCGGTGGGCTCTCGCTGAGCCTCGTCTCCTACTTCCGGTTGCAGCGCCACCGGGCGGACGCCGTGGCGATGGCCCACTACCGCAAGCTCGCGGAGGAAGCCGTCGCCAACCAGGCGATGCTCCGGGGGGAGCTCGCGGAGCTGGCGGCCAGGCTGGGAGCGGTCGAGAAACTGCTGCGGAGCGTGGAGTGAGCACGAATGAACCGACAGCGCCCGCGTCACCGGCGATGGCGCTGTTCACCCGAGAAAGCTGGTGGGCCCTCGCCTACCTGATCAGCTACCTGCCGATCGCCGTGGCCTTCATGGCCGTCGCACTGGTGAGCGTGATCGTCTCCTCCGTGCTCAGCATCTTCTGGCTCGGGTTCCCGCTGCTCCTCGGGGCCGCCCTGCTGATCAGGGGGATGGCGGAGGTGGAGCGGCGCCGGGCGTTCCTGGTGGCCCGGCGCGTCGAGAGCGCCTACCGGCCCGTCACCGCTCCCGGCATCATCAGCCAGATCAGGACCCGGTGGACCGACCCGGCCACGTTCCGGAACCTCGCCTACCTCCTGCCGCTGGCGCCCCTGCTGTTCGTCTTCGACCTCGTCGTCGCGGTCCTGTGGGTGATCCCGGTCGCCGGCATCACCCTGCCGTTGTGGTACTGGTCGATCCCCATCACCTTCGACGACGGCACCGTCGGCCACGGCATCATGATCGGATACGTCACGGGCCCCGAACACAACCTGTTCGACGGTGGCTTCGGGATCTGGGTCGGTGACCTGCCCACGGCGCTCCTGGTCATGGCCGTCTGCTTCATCGTGGCCACGATCACCGCCCCGCTCATGGTCCGTGCGGCCAGGGCGCACGCCGCGATCGCCCGATCCCTCCTCGGGCCAGCGGTCGACCCCCTGGAACCAGCCAGGCGAGTCCTGCGGTCACCAGGCCCGCTCAGCGACTGACAACGAGGCCGCCCCCGGGCGGCACACCACACAGCACCACTCGTGCCACCCATCCCGAACGACGATCGTCCCCCGGCCGCACACCACACCACTGGCACCCTGGCCGGGGGACGACTCCTCAACCGAGTCCCTCAACTCATTCAAGGAAGGTCGAGATTCTATGACAGATCGACCACCGCGCCGGGGTCGGCGACGAGCGCGTCCGCCCATGCGCACCGTTGGCCTCCTCCGTCGACGCTGAACCGCGCGCCCGGTCAACCAGGCATTTCTCCGCCACAGACGCACCAGCGCCCACGTCCGGCGCCCGGTGCGACGTGCCCGATTTCACCCGACCGGCGGTCCACCCACGCCCGGTGACGCCCCGTCGGCACCACCGGGGAACGCCCGACCCCGGCCAGAACCTCGACCGGTCCGCCTCGGTGGACCGGACCCGCCCCCTACCCAAGACAGGGAACCCCATGTCCTTCCCCGCAGCCGTCGAGGAGCCCCAGGACGCTTCCGACCGGCGCAGCGACTACAGCGTGCTCTCCCGCAGGATCCGGGACGCCGGGCTGATGCGTCGACGACACGGCTACTACGCCGCCGTCATCGCCACCAACGTGGCGCTCTACCTGGGAACCTGGGTCGTCTTCCCGTTCGTCGGCGACTCCTGGTACCAGTTGCTGACCGCCGTCGTCCTCGCCGTGCTGTCCACCCAGATCGCCTTCACCGGGCACGAGGTCGGCCACCGCCAGATCTTCCGAGGCCGGCGGGCCTCCGAGGTCGCGGGTCTCACCCTGGGCAACCTCGGCATCGGCCTGGGAATCGGGTGGTGGGTGGACAAGCACAACCGGCACCACAGCCACCCCAACCACGTCGACCGCGACCCCGACATCGGCGAGGGGGCGCTGTCCTGGACCGAACAGCAGGTGGGCAGGACGCGAGGTCTCCGGCTGCTGTGGACCAGGTGGCAGGGCCGCCTCTTCTTCCCCCTGCTGCTGCTCGCCGGGCTCAACCTGCACGTGTCCTCGTTCCGCGCACTGCCGGTCCTGCCGCCGAAACGGCGTTGGGTGGAGGGCGGCCTGCTCGTCGCGCACTTCGCAGCCTACTTCTCCGCGCTCTTCCTCGTCCTCTCGCCCGGGAAGGCCATCGCGTTCTTCTTGGTCCACAAATGCCTGTTCGGCCTGTACATGGGATCGACCTTCGCCCCCAACCACAAGGGCATGCCCATCCTGCAACCCGGTGAGAAGATCGACTTCTTCCGCCGCCAGGTCCTCACCTCCCGCAACGTCACGGGCGGCCGGTTCCTGGAATGGGGGCTCGGCGGGCTCAACTACCAGATCGAGCACCACCTGTTCCCCAGCATGCCCCGCCCCGCGTTGCGGCACGCCAGGCCGATCGTGATCGAGTTCTGCCGGGAACGGGGCGTCCCGTACCACGAGACCAGCCTGGTCCAGTCGTGGCGGGAGATCCTCACCTACCTCGACGAGGTCGGCAACTCCCGCGCCGTCGAACGCGCGGTGCCGGCCGAACACCTCCAGCCGGCCCAGCGCCGGTAGCGCCGCGCTCGGCACCGCCGGCGGCCGCC
>NZ_AGVX02000156.1 GCF_000239155.1 Actinoalloteichus spitiensis RMV-1378 | reverse complement strand
CGGGCGCGCTCCCCCCAGGGGGAAGCGCGCCCGCACGGTTGTTGACGAAGCCTCAGATGACGCTCACGCCGGTGGCCTGCGGGCCGCGCGTGCCCTGGCCGACCTCGAAGCTGACCCGCTGGTTCTCCTCCAGGGTGCGGAAGCCGTTGCCCTGGATCTCCGAGTAGTGCACGAAGACGTCGGGACCGCCGTCCTCGGGGGCGATGAAGCCGAAGCCCTTCTCGGAGTTGAACCACTTCACGGTGCCCTGAGCCATGCCTGTCTCCTCTGTGGATGGCGTGTACGTGCCGCCGCCGGTGCGGCGACCCGGGTCGTCTCAGACGGGAGCGTTCCCCGACTCTGCCTTGAGGAAAACCACATGCCCACCACGACGTTTCGCGAGCGCGTCACACGAACACAAAACGACGACCGACGACAGTGAATCACATCCACCTCCGGCCCGCCCATCGATCACGCCGCGTGTCGGCGCCCCGAGGGCTGGGACGCCCTCCGCCGGGTGCCGGGTGGGGGAGCCCCGGGAAGTCGGAACCTCCCCACCCGGCCTCCCGGGTCAGCGCCCGCCGCTGGTGGTGAAGCCGCGGACGGCGGAGCGGGCGGTCACGCCCTCGGCGTCGGTCACCTCCGCGAACCAGGCGTAACGGGTGCCCCTGGCCAGTCCGCTCCACTCCAGGGTCGCCTCCTGCCCCGACCCGGCGGAGACCGTGCCGATCTCCACCACCGGCCCGAGCAGTCCGAGACCGGTGGTCTCCACCCTCCTGGGGGCCATCAGGCCGACGTCGAGGACGAACTCGTCATCGGCGTCGCCGTAGCGGCCCTCACCGTCGTACTCCCACGAGTTGTGCTCACCCAGCGCGGGGGAGTAGGTGTTCACCGCCATCCTCCCGGCGTCCGCGTCGAACTGGAGCAGGCGCAGGAACCCGGTCCGGCGCTGCCCGTCCACCTCGAACGCCTGGTAGTCGGCGAGCATCTCGACAACCGTCCGGTCACCGTCGCCGACCTCGTGCTGGACCACGGTGGAGATGCCGTGGAAGTGACCCGACAGCACCAGGAACACGTTGTCGTGCGGTTCGACGAGCTCGTCCCAGAAGACGTCACCCTGTGCGGTCCACCGCCCGTTCTCCCGGGTGGCCCGCTCGCCCTCCGGCCGCAGGTACTCGTGGGTACCGAGGATGACGTTGTGGTCCGGGTGCGCCTCGATGACCCGCCGGGCCCAGGCGATCTCCTCGGGGTCGGCGAAGTAGCCGACGCTGAGCATCAGGAAGTCCAGCCCGCCGGCCTCGATGAGGTCGTAGTGGCTGCTGTTGTCCCCCTCGCGCCAGGACCCGCCCCACCACGGCTTGTCCTCGTAGCGGTCCGGCCCGAAGTACTCGTTGTACAGGTCGTTGGTCAGACCCCACTTGTTGTCGTGGTTGCCGGGGAGGACGCCGTTGGGCAGGTTCGCGTCGTCGAGCAGCCGCTGGACGTCGGAGGCGAACTCGAACTCGTGGCGGGCCCGCTCCTCCCGGTCGACGCCGCGGATCCAGGTCTCGATGATGTCGCCGGTGTGGAACGAGTAGTCGATCTTCCTGGCCTCCTGGTTGGCCACCAGCCAGGAGTTGATCGCGGTGTAGGCCTCGCGGAAGTCCTCGGCGAGGAACTGGGTGTCCGTGACGTGCGCGACCGAGAAGTCGTACTCGTGGGGGTTGGCGAACTCCTGGTTCGGCTCCTCCGGACCACCGAAGGACCCAGCGGTCCGGGGACCGTCCTGCACCAGCAGGTTCACCGTTCGGCCCCGGACCATGCTCGAGACGTCGATCCGGCCCACCAGGCCGATCTCCTCGCCGTCGGCGCCGGCTCCCGCGTCCAACAGGCTCCACTCGCCGGCGCGGTGGTCCCACGCCCTCAGCTGGAGCTCGTTGCGGCCGGTGGAACGTCCAGACCAGCTCACGTCGAACTCCGGCACGTCCCGGAGGTGTTCGCCGACGACCAGCTCGAAGCGCTGGAACGGGAAGTCACCGGAGCGGTCGGAACTCACCAGCGGCTCCGCGCCGGGGCCCCCGGGGACGTGCGGGCGCCCCACCCGTTCCTCCCCCGCGACGCGGAGGCTGGTCGGGGGAGCCTCGGACGTGGCCCCGGTGAAGACCTTCGTGGCCGACTCCACCAGCGGGATCACCGGGGCGCCCTGAAAGGAGACCCGCATGGTGTCGCCGTTGGGGTGGTGCACCCGGCTCGTCAGCTCCGCGTCCTGGTCGACGTCCACCGCGCCGTCCGCCGGGCCGCCGAGTTCGGGAGTCGAGGGGCGGGCCCGGGTGTCCAGCTCCACCGGCTCCAGGTCGGCCGGGTCAGGTACCGCCGGGTCCCGGGGCTCCGGGGTCACCAGTTCGCCCGGGGTGCGGGGTGCCTTGGTGAAGTCGGCGACGTTGTCGCCGGTGGAGCGCGCCCGCTGGTAACTCTCCCCCTCGGAGGTCAGCAGCGAGTTGTGCAGGGCCAGTCCGAGCACGCAGGGGCTGGTGACGTCCTGGTACCCGAAGTCGGCGGTGCGGACGTAGGCGCCGGCGGCGTCGACCAGCCGCTCGTCGGCGTCCTGGAGCCACACGCCGAAGCCGTTGTCGTTCAGGCTCGTCGGGTAGGTGGTGTCGGCGATGTCGGTGAGCGCCGAACCGGCGCGGACGGCCAGGAAGGTCTCACCGGGGGCGAGGGTGGTGCCCGCCGGGGCCGTGAACTGCGGTGTGGCGACCCGGCGCCCGGTTCCGGCGCAGCGGTGCAGTGACCAGCCGTCGATGCTCACCGGCTCGTCGCCGTAGTTCGCGATCTCGACGAAGTCGTCGTTGCTGCCATCCGGGCCGGCGTTGGCGAACTCGCTGATGCGCACCGGGCCGAACTCGAAGGGCTCCTCGACCAGGTCCTCGGGATCGTGGATGACCAGTTCGCCGGGGGTGCGCGGTGCCTTGACGAAGTCCGCCCGGTTGTCCCCGGTGGAGCGGTAGCGCTGGTAGCTCTCGCCGTACCCGTAGTCGAGGGTGTTCGGCAGGCGTTCGCCCTGGACGCAGGCGCTGTCCCGGTGGTCGTACACCGACACCGCGTCGACGATGGTGCCGTCGGCGTCCTCCAGCAGCGCGCCGAAGCCCGCGTCGTTGAAGCTGACGCCGTAGCGAGCGTCCGGGTTCTCCACCGTCGACGCGGAACCGGCGCGGCTGATCACGTAGGTCTCACCCGGTTGGAGGACCTTCGCGGGCAGCGGGTCCAGCTGGCGGGTGCCGGCGTCCCGGCGGCCCGTGGCGGTGCACCGGTAGAAGCTCCAGCCCGTGATGTCCACGGGCTCGTCCCCGAAGTTCGCGAGCTCGACGAAGTCGTCGTTGGTGCCGCCGGGGCCGCCGTTGGCGACCTCGCTGAACAGGACGTCGCCGGGGCGCACGCCCTCGTCGGGAGTGGTGGCGTTCGGCGCTCCGGGGGTGCGCCGGGCGGCGATGAAGTCGGCGGCGTTGTTCCCGGTGGAGGACACCCGCTGCCAGCTCTGCGCCCGCTTGTAGTCGAGGGTGTTCGGGAGGTTCGTGCCCTGGGTGCAGTCGCTGTGCACGTGCTCGGGGTAGACGCCGACCGAGTCCACCAGCCGGTGCTGGGCGTCCTCCAGGTACACGCCGAACCCGTTGTTGTTGAAGCTGACGTCATACCGGGCGTCCGGGTTCTCGATCGTGCTCCCGGCCCCGGACCGGGTGATGAGGTAGCTCTCGCCGGGGGCCAGGCGGACGCCGTCGAGCGGCGGCACCTGCGGGCTGCTCACGTGCGCGCCCTCTCCCGAACAGCGGAACACCCACCACCCGGTGAGGTCGGCCTCGGCGTCGCCGTAGTTGGTCAGTTCGAGGAAGTCGTCGTTCGTTCCTCCGGGACCTCCGTTGGCGAGTTCGCTGATCCGGACGTCCGGTGTGCCCTCGGCGCTGGCCTGCTGGCCCGGGGCGACGATGACCAGCGGGATCGCCAGCGCGGCGGCCAGCGCCGCCGGTAGTGTTCGTGGAACTCCGAGCCGGCGGCTCATGTGTGCTCCCTTGGCTGCGGAAGTGCGCCCGCCCCATGTCGGGGGCGCGTTGACAGCTGTCCACCCTCGACAGACTGGGTGAACCGTGGCGTGGTCGTCGTTGATCAGGTGGTGAACGGCCGGCCAACACTCACACGGTTCACACCTCGGGGGGTGCGGGGGGCGCCGGTCGGGTGAGCGGTGGCCCCCGCCGTTCGGGGTGGTGGGGGAGGGGCCATCCTGGGGTGGTGACGGGATGGACGCCGGAGACCGACGAGTTGGGTGCGTTGCTCGCGGGGACCGCCGAGCGGGCACGGGCGCGGTTCCACCGCCGGAACGGGCGCCTCGGCGCGTCGTCGACGGTGCACGCGGTGCGGCTCCAGCGGTGGGTCGGTGGTGTCGAGGTCCCGGCTCCCGCCTGTCACGTGGGGAGCGGGACCTGGGACTTCACCACCTTCCACCCGACGGGGGACGGGGTCACGTGTCGGCGCTGCCGGCGTTCCGGTGCGGTCGGTGCCACCGAACTCGTGTCCCGGTCGCCCCGGCAGCTGAGTTTCGACGACGCCGAGGACGCCCTCTTCTGAAGCCAACCTCTCCTGGCCGGTGACCTCCGGCCGCGGCGGCCCCGGTCCGGGTGCCGCACCAGGTGCCGCGAGCGGGTCGCCGTGGCGCTGGGCGGTCGGCCCTCCAGGGGTGCGTCGCGAGCGGCGCGCCCGGCCGTGCCGGGGAGCGGCGCCGGGGTGGCGCGTCGGGTCGTCCGGGTCGCGCCGGGAGCACCTGCGGGTCGTGGAGCGTGGCCTTGACGACCGAGACCGCCTCGGCGGCGCGACCGGAGGTCGCCCGTCGGGCCGCTTCCCGAGGAGGGGGGCGGTCCCCGGTGCTCCCGGCCTGAGCGGCGCGGGCGGCGGCGTCGCGTCCGGCGGTGACCACCGTGTCCGGTCGGGCGCCGCTATCCCCTCCGCTCCGTCAGGCGTTCCCCCGCGCGCCGGCGGACGGTGCGGGCCCCCTGAGGTGCTGCGGCCTCCGCGCGGCACCAGTCCCGCTCGCCGCTCTCGGTCACTGATCCACGACCTGGGGTAGCAGTATTAATTAATTAGTATTTTTTCTTGACCTGGTGTGCGGTCGCGGCCAATACTTCCCCGCATCCGCGGCACCGGGGCCGCGGACGCGAGGTTCGAAGGAGAGCCGATGACGACGATCGCGAGGGGCCGCCGCCGGACGGTGTCCGCACTGGTCGCCCTGCTCGCCGCGACGCTGGCCCTGGCGGGCTGCGGCACCAGGATCGGAGAGGGTGGGCGCTTCGGCGTCGTCTACATGGACGCCCAGGGCTACTACGCCGGCGTCCGCAAGGGCATGCAGGACGAGGCAGCCGAGGCGGGACGCAGCATCCAGCTCCTCGAGCTGAACGCGCAGGGCGACGCCTCCCGCGAGAGCACCTTCGTCGACACCGTCAGCTCCGCCAAGGTCGACGCGCTGGTCCTGTCGCCGGTGTCCGAGACGGCCTCCATCCCCGCCATCCGGCTCGCGCACCGCAGCGGCGTCCCGGTCATCTGCTACAACACCTGCGTCGCCGAGGAGGCGGCCCAGGAGTACGTCACCGCGTTCATCCTCGGTAACCCCGTGGAGTTCGGCCGGCTCCTGGGCGACGCCGCGGCCGACCACTTCCTCGCCGAGGGCATCACCGCCCCGAAGATCGGCGTCGTCAACTGCGAACAGGTCGAGGTCTGCGTCCAACGCCGCCTCGGCTTCGAGGAAGCCCTCTTCGCGAAGGTCCCCGACGCCGAGATCGTCGCCAACCAGCAGGGCTCCACCATCGACGAGGCCGTCAACGTCGCCGAACGGATCCTCACCGCGCACCCGGACCTCGACGCGTTCTTCGGCCAGGCCGGCGGCGCGACCCTCGGCGCGATCCGCGCGGTGCAGGCCAGGAACAAGGTCGGCCAGACCGTCGTCTTCGGCGGCGACATGTCCACCGAGGCGGCCAACGCGCTGGTGGACCACAGCATCCTCAAGGGCAACGTCGACATCTCCGGCATCGCCGTCGGCCGGATGGCCGCCGAGACCGCGCAGCGCGTCCTCGCCGGGGACGAGCCGGAGGAGTTCGTCCTCCCCGCCCCGATCGAGCTGTACACCACCCCGGAGGACGGCCAGGAGTGGCTGGAGAACCACCCCGACGGGTTGCCCTGACCCGGCCCCAGCCCTCCCCTACCTCTCGCCAGAGATCGGAGCACGTGGTGACCGACAACGACGTCCTCGCCGCCCAGGCGAGCAACCTGACCAAGGAGTACCCCGGAGTGCGCGCCCTGGCCGGCGCGGACTTCGAGATCCGGGCCGGTGAGGTCCGAGCACTGCTCGGCCGCAACGGCGCCGGCAAGTCCACCCTGATCCGCATGCTGTCCGGCGTGGACGTCCCCGACACCGGGGACGTGCGCATCGGCGGTACCCCGCTCGGTGGCGGAGGTGTCCGCCGCGCCACCGAACTCGGCGTGTCCACCGTGTACCAGGAACTCAGCCTCGTTCCCTGGATGACCGTCGCCGAGAACCTGTTCCTCGGCGCCTGGCCGCGCCGAGGGGGGCGCGTCGACTACGAGGGGATGCGCCGGGGGGCCGCCGCGGTCTTCGCCGAACTCGACCTGCGCATCGACCCCGACCGGATGGTCGCCACCCTCTCCCTCGCCGAACAGCAGCTCGTGGAGATCGCGCGAGGAGTCCGTGGCCAACCCCGGGTGCTCATCCTGGACGAGCCCACCTCGGCGTTGGCGGTCCACGAGGTCGAGATGGTCCTCGACGTCGTCCGCCGCATCGCCGGCCAGGGCGTCGCCGTCGTCTACGTCAGCCACCGGTTGGACGAGATCCGCCAGGTCGCGCACAGCATCACCGTGATGCGCGACGGCCGCACCGTCGACACCGTCCCGGCACGCGGTGCCACCACCGAGCAGATCGTCGGCCTGATGCTCGGCGGGGAGACCAGCGCGGCCGAACGGCCCGCGACCAGGACCATCGACCGCACCCGCACTCCGCTGCTCCGCGTTCGCGACCTCGTCGTCCCGCCCAAGATCGAGTCGGTGTCGCTCGACCTGCACGCGGGCGAGGTCCTCGGTATCGGCGGGCTGCTCGGCGCGGGCCGCAGCGAGCTGCTCCGGGCGATCGCCGGGTTCGACCCGCTCCAGTCGGGGGTGGTGGAGGTCGGGGGACGGCCCGTCGACCGCCACTCCGCCCGGCGCATGAAGGAACTGGGAGTCGGCCTCACCCCGGAGAACCGGAAGGCGGAGGGCATCGTCCCGCTGCTCGGCGTCGACGAGAACATGGTGATGTCCGACTTCCGCGCGGTCTCCCGGGGGCCGGCCGTCTCACCGTCCCGTGTCCGCTCCGCCGCGACCGCGCTCGTCGAACGGTTGTCGGTGAAGACCGCCCACCCCGAGACACCCATCACCAACCTCAGCGGCGGCAACCAGCAGAAGGCCGTCATCGGCCGGTGGCTGCACGCCGGCAGCCGCATCCTGCTGCTCGACGAACCCACCCGGGGCGTCGACGTCGAGGCCAAGGCCCAGATCTACCGGCTGGTGCGTGAACTGGCCGCCGCCGGAGCCGGAGTCCTCTTCGTCTCCGGAGAACTCGAGGAACTTCCCCTGGTGTGCGACCGGGTCGTCGCCCTGCACGGCGGCCGCATCCGCGCGGAGTTCAGCGGACCCGACATCACCCTGGACAACATCCTGGCCGCCACGATGGCCGTGGAAAGTGTGGAGCACTGATGACCACGTCTTCGCAACAGACCCAGCCCGGCACCGCCGCGTCCCCCTCGCCCGCCCCGGCCGCCAGCGGAACGGCGCGTCGCCGACGGCTGAACGAGATCGGCCTGCTCGCCGCGATCGTCCTGCTCTACGTCGTCCTCGGCAGCACCGCCTCCGGCTTCCTGTCGGTGGACAACCAGCTCGGCATGCTCCGCGACGCGGCCACCATCGGCATCGCCGCCTGGGGCGTCACCCTCGTCATCATCGCCGGCGAGATCGACATCAGCATCGGGCCGGCGGTGGCGTTCTCCTCCGTCCTCGTCGCCAAGGGCGCCACGGCGTGGGGCCTGGGCAGCTGGGGCGGGATCGCGCTCACCCTGGCGCTCGGCCTCGCCTGGGGCGCGCTCGCCGGGTGGCTCGTCGCCAGGTTCACCGTGCCCTCCTTCATCGCGACCCTCGGCCTGTGGAGCGTGCTCGGCGGACTCGGGCTCTACCTCACCGACGCCCTGCCCGTCGCCCTGCCCGACAACGGCCTGTTCCGCACGCTCGGCGGGACCGTGCTGGGGCTGCCCACCTCCGCCCTGGTGATGCTCGCCCTCTTCGCCGTCTTCGCCTACGTCGCCCGCTACACCGCCTACGGCCGCTCGATCTACGCGACCGGCGGCAACGCCGCCGCCGCCCGGCTGGCCGGCATCAACACCGGGCGCGTCAAGATCGCGCTGTTCGCCACCACCGGGCTGCTGTCGGCGATCACCGGCATCCTGCTCGCGGCCCGGCTCGGCTCCGGGAACGGTGGCGCCGCCGCCGGTCTCGAGTTCGACGTGATCGCGGCCGTCGTCATCGGCGGCACCCTGTTGGCCGGCGGTCGGGGGAGCCTGCTGGGCACCCTGCTCGGCGTCGCCTTCATCACCGTCATCGCCAACGGCCTGGTGCTGCTCGGTGTCGACTCCTTCTTCCAGAACGTCGTCCGAGGCGTGATCATCGTCGGCGCCGTCCTCGTCAACGTCGCCATCAGCAACCGGGACCGGGCGGTCCGCACCGCATGACCCCCGACCACGACCAGAACCGGGCACGAGCCGAACGGAGGCCGACATGACCGCGCCCACCCCCCTCCCCGCCACCATGCGCGGCGTCTACCTGCCCGGCGACTCCACCGCGGTGGTGCGGGAGCTGCCCGTCCCCGAACCCGGTCCCGGCCAGCTGCTGCTCCGCGTCGGCGCCTCCGGCATCTGCGGCAGCGACATCGGGTACATCTACCGGGAGCACAGGACCCACCGGGGCCAGGACGGACCCGCCTACCGGGGGGTCGTCACCGGGCACGAACCCAGCGGCACGGTCGTGGCCGCCGGTCCCGGCTGCCGGGACTTCGGCGTCGGCGACCGGGTGATCGTCTACCACATCGCCGGCTGCGGGCTCTGCGACAACTGCCGGCTCGGCTACCAGATCAGCTGCACCGCCGACTCCCGGGCCGCCTACGGGTGGCAACGCGACGGCGGTAACGCCGACTACCTGCTCGTCGAGGAGGCCACCTGCGTCCACCTGCCCGACGAGCTCTCCCACGTCGACGGCGCCCTGATCGCCTGCGGCTTCGGCACCGCCTACGAGGGGCTGCGCCGGGTGGCCGTCAGCGGGGAGGACGACCTCCTCGTCGTCGGACTCGGACCGGTCGGTCTGGCCGCCGGGATGATCGCCAGGGGCATGGGCGCCCGCCGGGTGATCGGCGTCGAACCGTCCCCGGCGCGCCGGGCCTGGGCCAACACCCTCGGCGTCTTCGACGCCACGGCCGAGCCTGACCAGGCGGACACCCTCGTCGCCGGGCTCACCGGGGGCAGGGGGACGAGCACCGGGATCGACTGCTCGGGCAGCCGCCCCGGCAGGTCCACCGTCATCGACAACGCGGCGGAGTGGGGGCGGATCTCCCTGGTCGGGGAGGGCGGCACCCTGGAGACCGAGGTCTCCGACGCGCTGCTCCACAAGCAGCTGACCCTCTACGCGTCCTGGGTGACCTCCGTGCCCGTGATGGCGCGGCTGGCCAGGAACCTCGTGCGCTGGGGGCTCCGCCCCGAGGCGGTGGTCTCGGACCGCTTCCCCCTCGCCGACGCCGACGCCGCCTACCGGCTCGCCGCCGGCAAC